>JBAXGE010000007.1:0-35143 GCA_037139555.1 Phycisphaerae bacterium | reverse complement strand
GGTCGCGATCTGCGGGCGTTGCGGCGGCGGCGGTTGCTGCGCCAGTACCGGGGCGGCGACGCACAGCGCCAGCAGCGCTGCGCTGGGCCGCAGCCGGAACGCCGGTGGGGCATGCACCGACTCCCATCCAATTGCGTGTGACCAGTGGCACACTGGTCGCGGTCGGAGGGCATAAATTGCGCGTGCAATGTGACAATCTGGCGCCGTTCAGCGATGTGGGGCGCATGATTTTTGTCGCCTATAACGAGGGCGATGCCCAGTACCGCTACACGGAAGTGGGCGGATTTATGCCCAAGACATTCAATGGCTTTAAGCAGGGCCAGGCCCAAACCATCACGTTCCCCCCGCTGGTCAATATGAAGCCGGATAGTGCCCCCCAAGCGCTTGCGGCCCGCAGTGATGCCGGTCTGCCGGTGGAATATTATGTCGCCAAAGGGCCGGCGGTAATCACTGACGGGAAACTCAAGCTGGCGGAGATTCCCGTCCGGGCGAGCTATCCCATCGCCATTACCGTAGTGGCCTATCAAATGGGCCGCGGTTGTGCGCCATTGATCCAGACGGCCCAGCCGGTGGAACAAACGCTCCTGCTTGAAAAATCCTGATGGGTTGGGCAAGTATGTTATGGGATGAGCCGATTATTTTTGGGCCTAGTGGGAACTTTAGCGCCCGCGCCAACGTCTAAGGCTCAACGTGCTGTTACATGACCCTTTGAGGAGCTATCGTTTATGCGTAGACATTCCTTGGTTTTGTTGACCTGTGCGGTTATGGCGCTCCCGGCAACCTCGGCGCTGGCCTTGATTGCCGTTGGCAAGGCTCGTCCTCCTACCACCCCGCCGCAAGACGCGCAGGGTGAAATTAAGATTGACCCCACGGCAAAGGCACAGCCCCCCATTGCGGCCGATATTTATCTGCCCAACCGTACCACCGGCATTCTCGTCCGCCAATTCAACAATGCCCTGTATCCCCAATTCGCCCAGCGCAACGACAATGTGTTCTACTCGGCGTATAGTCTGCATACCGCGCTGCTGATGGCCACTCAAGGTGCGCAAGGTGACACCCGGAAAGAACTGCAGCAAGTCCTTTTGCAGGGTGCGGAACTCGGGGCTGTAGAGACCCAGAATGCGCTGAAAGGCCTGGCCAAGTCACTGCAAGCCCCCAGCAAAGATTACACACTGGCCGTGGCCAATCGGATTTGGGTGGATCAGCGTTGCACCTTGTTGCCTGCGTATGTGACGGATATGGAAAAGATTTGGGCTGCAGGGGCCCAGAATGTGGACTTTACCCAAGCCCCGGCTGCGGCGGATACCATCAATACCTGGGTGGCGGGTAACACCAACCAGAAAATTACCAATTTGCTTACCGCCGATGTCCTCAAGGACGCTCAATTGGTGTTGACCAATGCGGTGTATTTCAAAGGCAAATGGGCCATGCCCTTTGCGGTGGCACAGACCGAAAAGCTTGACTTTACCGCGCCCGATGGCGTGGTGAAAGTGCCCATGATGTACCAGAAGTCCATGGGAATCCGTTACGGTGTGGTCGTGGGCAGGCCCGAGATGGGACGGGCCGCGCTATTGCGGGCGAGAAATTACGAAGCCCGTACGGCGTTGGCGAACACCAAAATCATTGAGTTGGATTACGCCGGCGAACAGATGACCATGCGTTTGGCGCTGCCGCCGGAAGGGATGAAGCTGGCCGACTTGAACACTATCCAGATGGACATCATCACCACCCAACCACTGCGGGCCAGTGAAGTGGCGGTGTGGTTACCGAGGTTGAAAGTGGAAGACAAACACAGCCTCAAGTCTGCGCTGACGGCATTGGGTATCAAATCAGCCTTCACGAACACTGCCGACTTCTCCGGAATCACCGGCAAAGCCGAACTACAGATCAGTGAAGTGGTGCAGAAGACCTTCCTGGAAGTCAACGAAGAGGGCACCGAAGCGGCAGCGGCCACGGGGATCATCATGGCGCCAACCGCCATGCCCATGGAACCACCCAAGCCACTCGAATTCCGCGCCGATCGCCCCTATCTGCTACAAATCATCCACCGCCCCACCGGTGCGGTGCTATTTACGGGCCGGATCGTAAAGCCCGGCGTGTAACGGCCAACCGTAAGATAACTTTATCTATCACGGCGCTGGCCCACCCGGCGCTGTTTTTTACCCCCCGCGCGGGGGCCGGGGTTTGATCGCCACGAATTTGCGGATTGCGGTTTCTTTGGCCGTATTGTGATCCACTATCGGGGCGGGATAATCACGCCCTATGACACAGCCGTATTGTTGCTGCTGGGCGGGGGTCAGCAGCCAGGGACAATGGACATACTTATCCGGCACATTCAGCAAGGCGGGCAGATATTGCCGCACAAAGCGGCCCTGCGGGTCGTAGCGCTGGCCCTGCAGAGTGGGGTTCATAATGCGAAAATAGGGCGCGGCATCGGTGCCGGTGGAGGCGCTCCACTGCCAGCCGCCGACATTGCAGGCCTGGTCATAATCCATCAGCCACTGCTGGAAGAATTTTTCACCCTGGGTCCAGTGCACATCCAAATCTTTGGTCAGGAACATCGCGCTGATCATGCGCAGGCGGTTGTGCATCAGGCCGGTGGTGAGTAACTGCTGCATGGCCGCGTCCACGATCGGATAGCCGGTGCGGGCCTGGGCCCACGCCTGGAAATAATCGGGGCGATTGCCCCAGCGCAGGGCCAGATACTGGTCCTGAAACGGCTGGCTGACGGTTTGGGGGAAATTGAACAGAATCATGCGGTAGAATTCGCGCCAGATCAGTTCCGCGATAAAACATGCCACCGAGTCTTTGGGGGTAGGTTGGTCCGGCGCGGCTTTGGTTACCGGCGCCCGGACCAGCGCCGCCTGGGCCGCGATCATACATTGCCGCAGCGACACCGTACCCGCGTTCAGCGCCGGCGACAGGCCCGAGGTCCCCGCCGCGTTGGGGATATCGCGCATACTCTGATACTGATAAATCGGCCCGGCGGTGAAATCCTGCAACAACCTCGCCGCGACGGTTTCGCCCGCCCGCGTCGCCAAGGTCACCCGGGCAAAGCCCAGGCTCGGGGCCAAGGGGATGGGTGTGGTCAGCGCCGTCAAATCTATTTCGTTACGCAATGGTGGCGCGGTACACGTGGGGAATTCTGCGGCCAGCCGTTTGAGATAATTATTCTTATAGGCCGTGAATACGCAGTAGATGTCCCCTTTGCCGGTGAGAATTTCCTGCTCTTCAAAAATACTGGCATCTTTACACGCATGCACCCGCACGCCAACCGCTTGGGCCTGACGTTCCAGTCGCAGGTCCTGACTGACCTGTTCGGGTTCATATTCCTTGTTGTAGGTAATAACCTCCGCCTGCTGCCGTTTGGCCACGGCCAGCAACGCCGCCACGGGATCGGCGTTACGCGTGAGAATCAGGGGGATACCCAAAGCTTTGAGTTGCACCGATAATTCGCGCACGGCATCCAACCAATACATGGCCTGATAAGGCCCCATGGTTTGGGTGTCAGGATGAAACCAGCGGGGATCAAGGTTCCACACGCCCAGCAATTGTCGGCTGTGCCGGGCGGCCAACGCCAACCCGACATTATCGTGAATCCGTAAATCACGGCGAAACCAGTGGATAACGCGCATAATTAAGCCTCCGGACTATTGTAGCCCAGTGCGTTAACGTCTGCGCAGGTGGCAACCGAGTCCAATTCGGGTAAACTACTCCTATTCTTTGAAGGTGCATTTTAAGGAGTAACGCGTCCATGAGTAAGCAAGTGCGAATGGGTATTGTTGGGGTTGGGAACATGGGTGGTTTCCATGCAGATTATATGAACCAGGTCCCCAATGCCGTGCTGGCGGCCATCTGTGACACGGATGAGGCCAAAGGCCAGAAGTGTGCCGACAAGCACAAAGTTCCCTACTTCAAGACCCATCAGGAAATGCTGGCGTCGGGTTTGGTGGATGCCATCCTGATCGCCACCCCCCACTATGACCATGTCCCCATCGCGCTGGACGCCTTCGCGGCCAATGTGCACGTGCTGTGCGAAAAGCCGGTCTCGGTCGGCGTGGCCGCAGCCCGCAAGCTCAACGAAGCCTACACCAGCAAATACAGCCACCTCAAATTCGGCCTGATGTTCCAACAACGCACCAGCCCGTCGTACCAGAAACTCCGCCAGCTCATCAGCGAAGGCGAACTGGGCGAAATTACCCGCATTACCTGGATCGTGACCAACTGGTTCCGCACGTGGAGCTACTACGCTTCCGGCGGCTGGCGCGCCACCTGGGGCGGCGAGGGTGGTGGGGTACTGATCAATCAGTGCCCGCATAACCTGGACCTGATGCAGTGGCTCATGGGTGGCATGATGCCCACCAAGGTCACAGCCATCGCCAACATCGGCAAGACCCACCCGATCGAAGTCGAAGACGAAGTCTCGGCGCTGCTGGAATATGGCAACGGCGCGATCGGTCATTTCATCACCACCACCGGTGAAGCCCCCGGCACCAACCGGCTGGAAATCTGCGGCGAGCAGGGCAAGATCATTGCCGAACATGGCAAGCTGCACTTCTCGCGCACGCGCAAGAACGTCCGCACGGTCCGCGAAACCGATCCCGCCAGCTTCGCCAGTGTCGAAGTCTGGGAGATCGAAGTCCCGCCCACCAAGAGCGTGGAAGCGCACAAGACCATTACCGACAAATTTGTCAGTGTCATCGTCAATGACCTACCCAACGACAGCCTGATCGCACCGGGTCTGGAAGGTGTGAAGGGTCTGGAACTGGGCAATGCGATGTTGCTCTCGGGTGTCACCCACGAATCCGTCAGCCTGCCCATTGACGGGGCGAAGTATGACCAACTGCTGCTGGACCTGGCCAAGCAGTACGCCGGCCGCAAAGTACTGAAAGAAAATACCGCCGGCGCTGACATGGCCGGTTCGTTCCAGAAGTAAACCTACTCCCGCAAAAACCTCAGCCCCGCAATCGGTCGGTGACCCATTGCGGGGTTGTTTTATTTTAGGTACTGCCAGGCGCGGCTTTACGGCTTTTCAATCTGAATCACCTGCACCACCGGCGTGGCGGTTTTGACTTTAGGAGCATTGCCTTTGCCAAACTGATAGGCCACCACCTGCACGGCAATGGGATACTGTGCCCGCGCGGGCACTTCCGCCAGTTGCAACTTGCCGTCTTTCACTACGGCGGGACCGTAACCGATGTAATATTCCACCGGCAGACCCGCATCACTCGTCGCCGTCAACGCCACCGGTGGACTATTGGGCTTGAGATTGGCCAAGGGGGGAAAGGTGATCGTCTGGCTCTTGCCGTCATTGAGGCCCTTGAAACCGCGCGGGGCCATACCGATTACTTCGGTGTAACGGTACTCCTGATCCCCGAGACTGTAGGCGAGAAAATTAAACCGTTCGTATTCGCCCACACCGGCCAATGCATCATAAACCACCCGCAGCTTGTTGGTGCCCACCGGGACCAGCGGGCCACTGACCTGGGCAATTTGGATCGGGGCATTGGAATGGCCTACCGGCTGGCCGGTGAGCGCCCAGCGCGGCCCATTGGGCAGCGTCTCGGGATACGTCTTGCGATATTCCGGATTGACCTCGATGGTTTGGCCGTCGTCCACCCACTTGAGATCATTGAAGTAGTAACGCACGCCCGCATCTACCCAATTGGGGTTGGTCCACTGGATAAACTGGTCCTTGCGGTCCAGTCCCTCGTGATATTTCACGGTGGCTTTGGCCAGTGCTTCGGTGAGATGCCAGTTGGCGGTGGTATTATCCCCGGCGAATTTGTCGTACGCGGCCGGGGCCTGTTTGGGGGCCTTGAGATCAAAATCCGACACCCAGCCTGCGGTGGCCGGGATGGTAATCAGTTTAGGGCCCCGGTCACCCGACATGGTCCAGGTGGCGGGAATGCGCGCGACCGCCGCGGCGCGCACAAACTCGGCCATGTAGCCGATATTGCGCGCCGACAAATTAAAATGCCCCGCCCCCGGCTGGACGATCAAACTGGCCAGACGCTGGGGATTCTTCGCCCGGTAGTCGGCCATTGCGGTGGGATAGCGCATCCACTGCTCGCGCCCCTCGGCGGAGCGCATGGTGCCGGAATGTTCGTCAAATTGGGCGATCACCATCAGCGACGGCACGACGGCGGCCAATTCCTGCCCGTCATACGGGCCGCCGCCACAATATTGGATCAGACCGAAACAACGGTCGGCATATTTCACCGCGGCTTGCTGGGCTTGCGGGCCGCCGGCGGAATGGCCGATAAAGCACATGGGCGCCCCGGCCAACTCGGTATACGGGGTTTGCTGGGCATATTCGCTCAATAACTTGGCGATGTCCGTACTCATCAAGCCACCCTTGAGGAACAGGATGGCAAGTTTTTGTTCCGCACATACGGCGCGAAGCGCGGCGGTCTTCACGAACTCGCGTTCGATCACGGTATGCCCGGCAACAAATACGCCGCGAATCTCTTTGGCCTCGGGGGGAACCCAGAGGAACGACATAAAACTTTTGTTATCCCCGGTAGTCACGGGCCGGACATATTGGAAGATCGCCTGCGAACCGGCGTAATAGGCTGGGGCGGGCGCGGGTGTGGCGACGGGATTGGATACGGTCTGCTGGGCACATGCGGCCAAGGGTAATACCATCGTAACGGCCAGACCAAAAGCAAAAGCAGACAATGACGTGAAGGGGGACATTTGGTGCTCCTCAAAAAAGATTACGTGTGCAATCCTACCCGAGGGGCACCAACCCGCGAGACGCATGGCCTGATTGCCATACCTGATTATAACGCACTGGCCCCACCCCGATTGCTGATGCCCCAAAATATCCCGTGGTGCCTGCTATTCGGGCGTGATTTGGCCCAATAACCGCCAACACAGCCACAAGGCCCGCGGCACGTGGAAACAGCCCTTATACGGCCCGCCTTTGAAGGTATGAGTCACATTCCCCGCCCGATCCAGATACCCATACCACTCACCATACGCGGGGTCGCTAAAATGGCTGAAGGCGTAAGACTCCACCTGCAGGAACGACTGCCAATCCGCCAGGTTGCGGGTCAGCGAATAATTCAGCAGATGGGCATACATCGCCTCGCAGTGCGGCCACCAGAGTTTCATATTCCATTCCAGTTGCGTTGGGCAATGCCCCTGGGCATCCAGAAAATAGAGAATCCCGCCGTGCTGGGCATCCCAGCCGCGTTGATAGGACCAGCGCACCATATCAATCGCGGTGGCGCTGAGGTCTGTACGCTGCAGACGCTGGGCCCAATGTTGTAAAAACCAACCGCCTTCGATAGCATGGCCGGGGTTTAGCAAGCGACCCGTACTGCCGGTGAGATTGGGGCCATCGGTGCCAACGTTTTCATATACCGTTTTGGTTGCGCGGTGGACATGCCGCAGCAGCCGCTGGATACACTCGTCAATCTCGGCGCTATAAGCCAGATAATTACCGTCGGAGACTTCTTCAAACAGGTTGAGCAGAATCATCGGCACGGCCAGATTCTGCATGGGCACCTCGCCGGGCAGGGCCACACGACCGAGTTCCTCGGGATAAAACGCCCAGTGCCACACCTTGGCCAGCATGGTTTGGGCCTCGGTTAGATAGGCGGGTTTATCGGCCGCACGGGCATATTCCGCCATGGCCAGCACATAAAAACACGCCGCATACATTTTCCGCTGCATGGTTACCGGCTGGCCGGTTTCATTTAAAGCAAAGTAGACCCTGCCATCGGGGCTGCGGGCGTGTTGCCGCAGGAACTCCCCGCCCAGCGTCGCTGCCGCCAGCCATTCCGGGCGCTGTTCCACCGTGCGGTACAGCTTACTGAGCATCCACACCTGCCGGCCCTGCAACCACACATGTTTGGTCCGGTCATAAATCGCACCCGTGCGGTCGAGACAGTTGTAATAACCGCCGTGCTGACGATCCAGCGAATGCGTCAGCCAGAACGGTAGTACCCGTTCGAACAGTTCCTGCTCGTAGCGCGTGCGCAGCGCAGCCAGATTTGCGCCGGTGGGGTGGGGCAGGGACACGGTGCGTTGTGGTTCAGTCATGATTCTGTCCTTGGGTCCATTCCATATAACGCCGATACAGGCTGCGGGCGGCGGGATGATCGGCATTGGGACTCATAAAATGGGAGAATTCGAACGTGATCAATTTTTCCATACCGGCTTGGGCAGCCTGCTCAACCTTGTAGCGCAGCTTGCGGTGGTCAATGGGGGGGAACTTGATATGCACATCACGGTCGAAGGATTCCACATTGCTCCACGAGCGTATCCCGTGCGCTGCGGCCAGTGTGCGGTTGGTTTCCAGATATTCCGGCAACAGTTCCAGCGGAACATTGCCATCCTGAAACGCCACGATATCCACGATGCCTTCCAAACGGGTGAAGACGGATTCCCATTCCTGACGGTGCTGGGCCAGTGTGATAGCGCCGTCGCCAAATTGCTTGGCCCCGCGAATGTACGGAGAGATCAGAATCGGCAGGGGCTTGAGGCTGCGCAAATGGGCGGAGAGGTCTTCGTAAACCGTCATCACGCCGGGATCGAAGGTATTGATTTCGTGGCTGATGTACCAACCGCCAAATGACATATGATGGCCGTAACGGTCCACCACTTCGCGGCAGAATTCCTTGTTGATAGCAACTTCCTCGGTATAACGGCCCGCCACCCAGTGGGCGCCGGAATCGTAGGTGCCAAAGAAGAAGGTCATCCCGCAGCGGTCGGCCTGGCTGAGAAACAATTTCACCAGATCCAGATAACAGGGCATCATGCGCGCGTGGCGGGCGAGGACCCGCGAGGGAAAGGTCATGCGCTCGCGGTAGCCGGCCCGAATCAGGATCACGGTATCAATCCCCGTGGCCTGCATGGTATCGAATTCTCGGGCCCATTCCTCCGGGCCCCAATTCTGGGCGGAGATGTCGTGGGTTATTTCATCGAGAAAAGTTCCGGTGATCCGCACTGGGACACGCTTTCTGTTCCGGGGTTTGAGGGTAGCCCTGCGGCACCCGTGCCGGAAGTCTTATATAAGATATGACGAACCTGCGGCGAGAGCAAGTCCGGCGCGGGATTACCTTACTGCCCGCAATTTGGCCGCCGATAGGCGGATAATGAGTTTGGCCCGTAAGACCTGCTGGGGGCTGGGGCGGCCGGTATGCTGGATGCGGGCAAGAATCCCCGCCACTGCCGCATAGCCCAGTTCCGCCAACGGCTGGCGCAGGGTGGTCAGGGGCGGGGCGATATGGTCCGCACTTGGGGGATCATCCACCCCCACCACACTCAGGTCCGCAGGCACGTTCAGTTGCAGCCGGGCCGCAGCCTGATACACATCCAACGCCAGATAATACCCCCCCGCGATCAGCGCTGTGGGGCGAGTAGGTCCGCGGAGCATACACCGTAGCAGCGTCTGCTCCGCATCCTGCAACCGCCAACTATCCGCGATCAAGACATGCTGCGGTGATACCGATAATTTGTACCGGGCACACGCCCGCTCAAACCCCTCCCGCCGGTCACGGTTGTTGCTGATGGCAAGATTTCCCCCGACAAAGCCGATCCGCCGATGTCCCAGCCGATGCAGATGGGCCACAGCCTGACGGATCAGGTCGCAATTATCCACATCCAGCCACGGCAGTGTTTTATGCCGCGCGCCGACAACCAACAGCGGTTGCTCGGGCGGGACGTGGGCCTGATAGTGCCGGACCTGTTCGGCAAGCGGATTGAGCAGCAAATGTCCCTGACACCCCTGCGGGGGTTGCTGGGCGAAGTGCAGAATCACCAATTCCGCCCCCAGCTTATGCGCCGCACGGTTCATACCTTCGAGCATCTGGTTATGGTAGTACTCCGCCAGCGAGGCCCCCGGCTGCAACGCCAGACTCAAACGCAATTTGCGGGCCGGTGCGGTCTTACGATCCACCACAAACGTTCCCCGTCCCTGCTGGCGGTCCAGCACACCCGCACTGCCCAAGTCGCGCAGAGCGCGATGCACCGTCACCAGCGACACGGCCATCTGCACGGCCAGTGTCTCGGTGCTGGACAATTGCGCCCCCGGCGGGAAGCGCCCGGACGCAATCGCCCGCAACAAAGCAGCTTTGACCGACTGGTACAGCGGGGTACCGGCGGTGGCGACGACCTTGGGCATCTGATAGGCACGGGGCATGGCGGAAGTTCCTTTCGGCATACTTGTATAAGAGTATAATCCGCCGGTTGACCCGCTACCATCGGGGTGTTACGGTATTATTGTCTTGGTGTCAGACATCATACGGTCCGGAAAGGCGCCGCGTTTCCCTGTTCCTGCGTAGGTCACGATGTCCATCCACACCCCCATTCTGATTGTCGGCGGCGGCACCGGCGGTACCGCCGCCGCGCTGGCCATCGTCCGGCGCGGGGGGCATTGCATCATCACCGAACCCACGGACTGGATCGGCGGGCAACTCACTTCGCAGGCCGTTCCGCCTGATGAAAATCGCTGGATTGACGACCTCGCCGTACCGGCCGCACCTGCTTCGTATCTGAATTTCCGCCGGGCCGTGCGGCAATGGTATCGCGATCACCGCCCGTTAACCCCCAACGCCCGAGCCGACGCCAACCTGAATCCCGGCAATGGCTGGGTCAGCCGGCTATGCTGTGAGCCACGCGTGGCCCATGCGGTATTGGTGGCCATGCTGGCCCCGCATGTCGCGGCGGGACGTATCACCGTACTGCTGCATCATACGCCCGTGGCCGCGGACGTCACCGGCGACCGGGTTCGTAGTATCACGCTGGCCGATACCCGCACCGGCACAAGGCAAACCATCTCCGCCGATTATGTACTGGATGCCACGGAAACAGGGGCCCTGCTGCCCCTCACAGGTACCGAATACGCCGTCGGCGCAGAACACCGCGACGTCCACGGCGAACTCCATGGCCGCAGCGATCATACCGACCCCCGCGATCAACAAGCCCTGAGTTGGTGCTTTGCCATGGAGCATTGCCCCGGTGCGAATCACACGATTGCCCGTCCGGAGCGCTACGACTTCTGGCGTTCATATATTCCCCCTCTGACACCGCCCTGGTCCGGCCCGTTGTTTGCCTGGTCCATTATCGTGGGCGAGACGCACGTTCCACGGGTGCTACCGCTGGTCCCGTGGCCGGAGGAAACCCCCGACATGGAATTGTGGCGTTATCGGCGCATCGTGGATACGTCCCTGTACCAACCCGACGCAGCGCACGACTATCCCGATGTGTCGCTGGTCAACTGGGTTCAGATGGACTACTTCCTGCGCCCCATCCTCGACGTACCGGCAGAGGAAGTGGCCACCGCGCTGGCCGAAGCCCGGGAACTCAGTTACACGCTTTTGTACTGGATGCAAACCGAGGCCCCGCACGCCGATGGCCGGGGGGCGGGCTTCCCCGGATTGAAATTGCGCGGCGCGGAATTGGGCACCAGCGATGGGCTGGCCAAAGCCCCCTATATTCGCGAAGCCCGGCGTCTCTTGGCGCGAACCATCGTCAACGAAGGCCATGTCGGCTTGGAGCAACGGGCGCAAGCAGGCCATCTATCTCCCACCGCCCCGCCGTGGGGTTTGGCGGAACCGTTTGCCGACAGCGTGGGCATCGGCCACTATTGGCTGGACCTGCACCCCAGCACGGCCGGGCGCAACAACATTTTTATTCACGCGGCACCGTTCCGAATTCCCATGGGCGCACTGATCCCCCGGCGGATGCGTAATCTCCTGGCGGCAGGCAAGTGCCTGGGGGTGACCCATATCACCAATGGCTGTTATCGGCTGCATCCCGTGGAATGGAACGTCGGCGAAGCCGCGGGCATACTGGCCCACTTCTGCCTCGACCACGGCCACGAACCGCATCAGGTCCACGCGTCCCTACCGCTGATCCGCGCCGTGCAGCAAGTGCTGCATGACACCGGCGTCCCGCTAGCCTGGCCGTGGGAAGCGCATGCGGGCTTGTGATTTATCCAGTAATTATGGTTTTACTTATGCCACCGGGATAGGTCCATGCCGGACCTGATGCTGGGCCAGCACCCGGGCATGGCCGCGCAGGCGCGCGGGGAATTCGGGACGTTGCGTTTGGCCTCGGGGCGACCACACCACTTCCGCCAGCGCACAGGCCCGGGGGAAGGCCATATATTCCAACTGGGCCATGGTGCCGATGTACTCGGACCAGAGTTGCCCCTGGGCGCCCAGAATATGCCGGTGGAATTCCGGGGCCAGCGCTTCGGGAATCGGATCAAAGTCATGCACCTTGGCCACTGTCAGCATCCCGCCAATCGCCAGTGGTTCGCCTTCGGGGCCGTGCTGGTAGTGGTCAAAATAGGTATGCGAACCGGGCGTCATCACCACGTCATGCCCCGCACTGGCTGCCGCGATACCCCCTTGAACCCCGCGCCAACTCATGACCGCACTGCCGTCGGGCAGACCGCCTTCCAGAATTTCATCCCAGCCAATCAAGCGCCGGCCCCGCGCGTGCAGAAACTGGCCCATCTGGGCGATATACCAGCTTTGCAGTTTGTCCTCGCCCTTCAGTCCCAGTTCCGCCATGCGGTCCTGCACCGCGCGGCATTCGGCCCATTCATATTTCAGCGCCTCATCCCCGCCGATATGCACGAACTCGCCCGGGAACAGGTCCACCACCTCGGCCAGCACATCCTGCATGAAGCGGATGGTCGCGGGATTGGGATTCAGAATATGTTGGCTGATGCCCCAATGACAGCGCGGAGTTATGCGGTCCTGCGTGCAGCCCAGTTCCGGATATGCGGCGATGGCTGCCTGCATGTGGCCGGGCAGGTCAATTTCGGGCACCACGGTGATATGCCGGGCCGTGGCGTGAGCCACCACCCGGCGAATCTCCGCCGGGGTGTAATATCCCCCGTAGCGAATATCGTCATAACGCCGGGGCCGGTCGTTTTCATGCCCGATCAGCGTCCCACTGCGAAAGCCGCCGATCTCGGTCAGGCGGGGATACTTGGCCACCGGCAGACGCCAACCCTGATCATCGGTCAGATGCCAATGGAAGCGGTTGAACTTATGCAAGGCCATCAGGTCCAGCAAGCGGCAGACTTCGTCGGCGGTGAAAAAGTGCCGGGATACATCGAGGTGTAATCCGCGCCAGCCAAAGCGCGGCTGATCGGCAATATGCACACAAGGAATCACCACCTGTCCCGCAGCACTGCGGGCGGACCAAGCCAGTTGCACCAGTGTCTGGACGGCATAACACACCCCCGCTGCAGTTCCGCCGGTCAGAGCCACCGTGGTGGGCGTCATTTCTATGCGATACCCCTCGCGCTCGGTCTGACTGGGATCAACCCGGAGTTGAATCGTGGTGGAGGTCAGCGCCTGCGCCCTAAAAGGTTGGGCTAACACCTGCGCCAACGCGTTCCGGAGATACGCGGCTTCCCCGGGCAACGCCTCATCCGTCACCGCAGTGGCAGCATCAACGACGAAAACCCCCGTTCGGGGCTCCAAAGTGACGGGATAAGGAATCAGCGGTAGTGGGGCAGCGGTAGAGCCGGGAGACGATTGCACGAGAGCCATCCTGTTCTTGCGTGGGGGTAGAAAACGTGGCCGATTGCATCCAAGGCTGTCCTGAACACGTGCCTCGGATTTAGGAACGAACTATACTGCCCCCCGCGCTGGGGGTCAATTTTCCCATTCCAACCCCATCCATCCTGTCCCTATTCGGGTATTTTGCCCCTCTGGGCCTGCTATCACCCTACCGCTACCATCCCCGAGACTTTGGCTCTATAATGACAGGTGATGTTTACGGGCTTAAGTCATTCTCGGCGAGGTATTCTACGTCCCAGCATCCACCATGCGTTGCTGGGTGGGGCGCTGGCGCTGCTATTGGCCTGTCCGATGCCCGTATCCGCGAATATCCCCGGCCCCACCGCGGCCTGTGCGATGACACTGCCGGCGTCCCCGACGACGACCTGCCAACAGACCGGCCAACCCAATACCGTCAGCAAAATTCTGGCCACCACTGCTGACCCCCGGCGGACGCAGGTGGCCCACCAGCAGACGCCCCAGCGAACCCATGAATTCTGGGCCCAGTGGGCGCAGGTTATGCTACGGGCCATTCTGACCGACCATGTGGCGCTGGCGCCGGAATTTTCCCTGCCTGATCTGGCCATGTATACCCCAGCGACCGCCACTGTGCGGTTATTGCCAGTAACGACGCAAACCGCTGATTTCACCGGCAGTCCCCAACGCCGCTTTGCGTTGGCCGCGTTGCTGCTGGCACCCCCCTGCTAATCCCACCCGCCGCGAATCCGGCGCCTCGCGCCACACGTAATTATTTTTGCACTCAATTAAACAGCTTATATACGAGACCCATGCAATGGTTACCAGCTTTATTAACAAGACCATGACGCGTATCTTTGGTTCGCGTAATGACCGTCTGATCAAGTCCTATCGCCGCAATGTCGAAATGATCAACGCTCTGGAACCCAATATCCGCACCTTGACGGATGCCCAGATGCGCGATCAGGCGACGGATTTGCGCCAACGTCTGACCCAGGGCGCCAGCGACCGCGAACTCCTGCCCGAGGCCTTTGCCCTGATGCGGGAATCCATGGACCGCAACATCGGCCTGCGCAGCACGCTGGACCCGGCCCAGAATTTCGATCCCAACATCCTCAGTTTGGAAGGCCAACGTCTGTTCAAAGACGTACAGGCCCAATGCACCCAGGAACATGCCTGGCGCTTTGTGGAAATCCCCGTGGCCCTCTACGACGCTCTCCGCGCTGCGGTGCCATCCGACCGGCCGCCCTTCCGGGCCCGGCCCTTCGATGTGCAGCTCATCGGTGGCATGGTGTTGTACGAAGGCAAGATTGCCGAAATGGCCACCGGTGAAGGTAAAACCTTCGTCGCGCCGCTGGCCTGCTTCCTGATGGCCCTGCGCGGCTGGCATTGCCATGTCGTCACGGTCAACGATTATCTGGTCCGCCGCGATGCCAGTTGGGTCGCCCCCTCGTTCTTCGCCTTGGGGCTGTCGGTGGGTTATATCCAATCCTTCATGGAAAACGAAACCCGCCAGCAGGCGTACGGCTGCGATGTCACCTATGGCACCAACAGCGAATTCGGCTTTGACTTCCTGCGCGACAATATGAAGATGTCCGTGCAGGAACAGGTGCAGGGCCCCCTGGACTTCACCATCGTGGACGAAGTGGACTCGATTCTGATTGACGAAGCCCGCACTCCGCTAATCATCTCCGGCCCGGCCCATGATGATTCGGTCAAATACACCGAAGCCGACAACGTCACCCGCCGGCTGATCGAGGCCCAGAAGCCCTACGACACCGTGCATAAGGCCGTCGAAACCGCCCAGCGTCTGGTCAAGGGACTGGAAGGTGAACTTAAGACGACCAAAGGCGATGCGGCCGCCACGCTGAACAAACAAATCGAAGTCGCCAAAGCCGACCTGATCAAGGCCGAAGAAGCCCTGACCAAGGAAACCCAGCTCTACGAAATCGAATACGACCGCAAATCCGTGCATCTGACCCACGAAGGTATCCGCCTCGCGCAGGAATACGCGGGCGTGGGCTCGTTCTATGTGGGCAGCAACATGGACTGGCCGCACTTGCTGGAACAGTCGCTGCGGGCCCATGTGGTCTATGTCCGCGACAAGGAATATGTGGTCCAGAACGGCGAAGTCATCATTGTGGACGAATTCACCGGGCGTTTGATGGTCGGCCGCCAGTGGTCCGACGGCCTGCATCAGGCCGTGGAGGCCAAGGAACGCGTCCGCGTCAAACCCGAAACCCAGACGCTGGCTACTATCACGCTGCAGAACTTCTTCAAGATGTACAAGCGCATCGCGGGTATGACCGGCACGGCCATGACCGAAGCCGAAGAATTTATGAAGATTTATAAGCTCGATGTGGTCAACATCCCCACCAACCGCCCCTGCGTGCGCAAGGATTCCGAAGACCTGATCTATATGAGCGAAAAGGCCAAGTGGAACGCCATTGTGGAGACCATCAACCAGGTTTCCCAGAGCGGCCAGCCGGTGCTGGTGGGCACCACCAGTGTGGAAAAATCTGAACGCCTCAGCAATATGTTGACCCGCCGTTACGGCATCGAGCATGAAGTGCTCAACGCCAAGCAGCACGAACGCGAAGCGGAAATCGTGGTCAAAGCCGGGCAATCCCATGTCAACAAACTAGGCAAGAAAGTCGGCAACGTCACCATCGCCACCAACATGGCCGGGCGCGGCACCGACATCAAGCTGGGCAACGAAGTACCCAACGCCGGTGGGCTGTTCGTACTGGGCACCGAACGCCACGAGGCCCGCCGCATTGACAACCAGCTCCGCGGCCGCTCGGGCCGGCAGGGCGATCCGGGCGCCTCGCGCTTTTATCTGAGTCTGGAAGACGACCTGATGAAACTCTTCTCCGGCGACTTTATGCTCCGCGCCCTGCAACGGCTGGGCGTGCAGGAAGACGAACCGATCGAACACCGCTTCGTCAGCAAGGCCGTGGAACGAGCCCAGAAGAAGGTCGAAGAACGCAATTTCGGCATCCGCAAGAACCTGCTGGAGTACGATGAAGTGCGCGATGTGCAGCGCAGCTACTTCTACACCCGCCGGCAGGGCATCCTGATCGGCAACAATCTCCAGAAGATCATTTTTGAGATCATCGCCGAATCGGTGGCGGACTCCGTAAACCATTATCTGGACCGCGACTATGTGCCGCGTTGCATTGCGGAATGGGCGGCCAGCAATTTCGGCTGCGCTTTCGATGCCGAAGACCTGCGCGACCGCGATATCCAGGTGCTGGAATTCACCATCAAGAACCACGCCCGCGAAGATGCCCGCAGCAACATCATGACCAGTCTGAGCGAATTCATGGACCCCGATGCCGATTCAGAAGACTGGGATTATGCCGGGCTGGCCAAGTGGGTGCTGACCACCTTCAGCGTGGAATTCTCCACCGCCCTGCTGCGGCAGATGGACCGCGAACAGATCACCGAGGAACTGATCGCCAAAGCCATCGCGGCCATTGACGCCCGCACCATCGCCCCGGTGAGTACCTTCCTGGAAAAAGACTACGCCCTGCGCCAGTTGGGCAACTGGGTGGACACCAAGTTCGACGTCGAACTGACCACCGAAGAATTGCGCGGCCTGAACCCCGAAGCCGCCACCGACCTGATCCTGAAAAAGGCCAACGATGTCTATCGCCTGCGCGAACTGACCTATCCCATTGATTATGCCCTCGACCTGACCCAGGCCGGCGGCGGGTTGGACAGCATCTACGCCAGCGAGCAGTTGGTCGGCTGGATCCGGTCCAAATACAGTGCCGAAGTCACCGGCGACGAATTGCGCAGCCTCGCCCCCGAAGCCGCCCGGGCCCGTCTGGTCGAGATCAGCCGCAGCGCCCCCGCGCAGGTGGCCAAGGAAATTGACCAGGCCGTGGACAATCTCAGCGACTCCAAGGAACTGGCCTCTTGGGTGACCAACCGTTTTGGCGTCCCGGCGGGCCCCGAAGAATTCGCCAACGAACCCGTCGCTGAACGCCGCAGCCGGCTGCAGGAAATGGGGCATGCCTTCCTGCGCCGCGAACTGACCGAAATGGAACGCCAGGCCCTGCTCTACATTTTTGATGCCACGTGGAAAGATCACCTGTACGCCATGGATCAACTGCGTGAATCCATCGGCCTGCGCAGCTTTGCCGAACGCGATCCGCGCATCGAATACAAACGGGAAGGCTCGCGCCTGTTCACCGAATTCCTGCGCCTGATCCGCGACAAGGTCACCGACCTGATCTTCCATGTGAAGTTCAGTTCCCAGCAGGCCCGCAACGTCTACACCAGCCCGGTGGAGTTGCATCAGGAAGAGCCGTCCTACGGGGTGGCCGACAGTCCCGCCGCCACGCTGGCCCGGGCCGAAGCCGCCGGCATGTCCGCCAGTGAAGCCGAAGCACAAGCCTCGCTGGCCGCCAGTGCCACCCCCGCCGTCAACAGCACCGGACGCAATGATCCGTGTCCCTGCGGCAGCGGCAAGAAGTACAAACACTGCTGCGGCCGCAACGCCGGGGCCTGAGGCCCACGGTCATAACCACCAACACAAAGACCGGCCCCTGAACAGGCCGGTCTTTTTTATGGGTAGATTACCGTCAGGCAACTCACTTCAGTTCCACGCTCCAATATGCGTGATCGAGGAAGTGTTTCCACGAGGCATATTTTTCCGCACCCATACGCATGCTGATGACCGGATTGCGTTTGGGGCGGACCGGCACGCGGGCCAGCCGCATGTGCGCCTGTACGGGGGTACGTCCGCCTTTGCGGGCATTGCATTTCACACACGCGCACACCAGATTGTCCCAGGTCGTTTTGCCGTTCTGGGCCCGGGGGACCACATGGTCAATGGACAGTTCGCTGGTGGGCGAACGCTTGCCGCAATATTGGCAGGTGTTATGGTCGCGGGCAAAGATGTTGCGCCGGTTCAGCTTGACCTCCTGCTTGGGCAGACGGTCATAACCCAACAGACGGATAATCCGGGGCACGGCAATTTCAAACCGTACGGTGCGCACGAAATCGTTTTGTTCGGGTTCGAATTGGGCTTTGAGCTGGCTGAGTTCCATCCAGTCATTGATGCCGTAACCAATAAACTGGTCCTGCTCCACGGAAATGACTTCCGCGAGGTTCTTCACCAGCAGGTTGAAGGCTCGGCGGGCCGTAATAACCCGAATCGCCATGTACAGGCGGTTCAACACCAGCACGTTGCAGTTCAAGGCCGAAGCCATGGGTAGATCAGTCACGACAACACATCCCTGATGCCGCGGTAAACGGCACGTTGGCCGGTACGACCATCCTGTGCAAGGAAGTGCCTGCCGACCAACAGCCAGCGGACATCAATATGTGGTAGCCTAAAGCCCTTTGCTCCACAAGTCAATATGGTGCCTGTTAATCTAACCCACCCTTAACCCCCTCGGCCGGGAGAAACTATCCGTTTCAGGTTTTTTACCTAACCTTCACACGCTTGCTCTTGCCACCTAGCGCCAGCATGTTACAGTTATAGACATATGATGCCCATCAGTCTGAAAAATCTCACGAAAATTTTCGGCACGACCCGCGCCGTCAATGAGGTCAATTTGGATATTCCGGCCGGGGCACTCTTTTTCCTGCTGGGGCCCTCCGGCTGTGGCAAGACCACCCTGCTGCGGATGATCGCGGGCTTTACGCTACCCGATTCGGGACAAATCCTCTTCGGGGATCAGGACATGAGCCAGGTCCCCCCGCACCTGCGCAATACCGGCATGGTGTTTCAAAGTTACGCCCTGTGGCCGCACATGAATGTGGCCCAGAATGTCGGCTTTGGTCTGGATGTACGCAACGTCCGCGGCGCGGACAAAGAAAAACGCATCGCCGAGGCGCTGGAACTGGTCCAGATGAGCCATCTGGCCAAGCGCAAGCCCAACCAACTCTCCGGCGGCCAGCAACAGCGCGTCGCGCTGGCCCGTGCCATCGTCATCCGGCCGCAATGCCTGCTACTGGATGAACCACTGAGCAACCTCGACGCCAAGCTCCGCGCTGAGATGCGTTACGAAATCCGCCGCGTGGTCAAACAGGTCGGCATCACTGCGATCTACGTCACCCACGACCAAAAAGAAGCCCTCTCCATGGCCGATGGCATTGCCGTCATGCAGGCTGGCATAGTCCAACAGACCGGCACCCCGGCGGAACTTTACCGCCAGCCGCACAGCCGCTTTGTGGCAGACTTTATCGGTGAATCAAATTTCCTTGCGGGCACCGTCACCAGTTCCACCGCCAGCGGGGTGGCCATCACCACCGCCGCGGGCAATCTCGAAGCCAGCCCCGTGGCCACGTGGTCGGTGGGCCAAAAAGTCACCGTGGCCTTCCGGCCCGAAGCAGTGGAAATTGTCACCAACACCGCCGCGGGTACCAATATTCTCACCGCCCAGCGTCAGGACCTGACCTATCTGGGCGAAATGGCGGAGCATCAACTGCAACTGGCCGACGGCCAAACCTGCAAAGCGTTCCAACTCAATCCCCCGCCGGTACAGCCCGCGCAGGGGCCTTGTCAGATTCGCATCAAGCCCGAAGACCTGATGGTGCTGGCGGCTTGACGCGGTGGAGGTGGCGCATGGCCAAGAAGAAACCCGCCGCCACCAAGCTCACCCAGGTCCATATTCTCTCCGACTCCACCGGCAATCTCGCCCGGCACATGCTGACCGCCGTGCTGACCCAGTTTCCGCCCCATTCGTTCACACTGCAATTCCATCCGTTTCTGGCGAATGATGACAGGGTCGCCCAGGCGCTACACGACATCAAACGCAAACCGGGTCTGATCATGCATGCGTTTCTGGACGAGTCGGCCAAAAAGATGGCCAACGATTTCGGCCACAAACACGAACTGCCCGTATTGGACCTGACCAATCATCTTGTCCACTTCATCGAAAAACACTCCGGCCTGACTTCCGCCCGCGACCATACCGCCCTGCATCCGGTGGACGAGTTTTATCTCAAACGCATCCGCGCGATGGAATTCGCGCTCGCCCATGATGACGGACTGGGGCTGGATACCATTCACAAGGCCCAGTGCGTACTGGCGGGGGTATCGCGGACCAGCAAAACCCCGACCACGATTTTCCTGGCCCAGCAGGGCCTGCTGGTGGGGAATGTCAGTCTGGCGATGGGGATTGAACCACCCGCCGAATTGCTTAAACTCCCGTCCAGCACGGTAGTCGGTCTGATTATCAGCCCGCATAAACTGGCGGAAATCCGTACGCGGCGCAATCATAGCTGGCAACTGGGCGACACCGCCTATAACGATTTGGATATGATTCAGGAAGAGCTCGCTTGGTCGCGCCGACTGTTCAACCGTAACAACTGGCCCATCCTCGATGTCACCGACTACGCCATCGAAGAAACCGCCGCGCGGGTTATTGAAGTACTCGGCATCAACCACCCGCGCGAGCGCTAGACTTGCGGCGCTGCACACC
Organism: Phycisphaerae bacterium; assembly: GCA_037139555.1. Classification (GTDB taxonomy): domain Bacteria; phylum Planctomycetota; class Phycisphaerae; order WQYP01; family WQYP01; genus JBAXGE01. The sequence goes on along the minus strand of JBAXGE010000007.1, from coordinate 14,190 downwards.
CACGCGCAACGTTTCCCCCTGCACTGCCATCATCCGCCCCTGAGCAAACTGCACCTGCGTAGCCTTACCACCGCGCTGCAGGGCCCGCTCCACCTGGGCAATCTGTCCGCTATCCACCTGATCTTCGCCCAACCCGGTCTTTTTCAGCAACAACCGCAGCACCCATTTACGTACCGCCGGCAGTTGCCGGGCCAGAGGTCCCACACATACCCACCCCCGGCCGCGCCAGCGCGGCGGGTACTTGGCCAGATACGCCTGCGCCCTACGCTGGACCACCGCGTGCCCCTCGCGGCAATGTTGGGCCAACCGGCCCAGCGCGGGCACCAGTTGGGGATTCATCTCCATCAGCATCGGGACCAAATCCGCCCGTACCCGGTTGCGTAAATAACGCGGACTCAGATTGCTGGCATCTTCCCGCCACGTATGCCCCTGAGCCGTCAGCCACGCCCGCAGTTCCGCGCGGGTCTGGCCCAGTAAGGGCCGCACTAAGGTGACCTTGCCCATACGCGTCACCGGTCGCATCGCCCCCAGCCCGCGCAGCCCCGTGCCGCGCATGAGCCTCATTAGAACCGTCTCCGCCTGATCATCCCCATGATGCGCCATCACCACGCGCGCGCACCGCGACGAACGCGCCAGTTGCCCCAGCGCCTGCCGCCGGGCCGCACGTAAAATGTTTTCGCTGCTGCCAGTCGGCAGTCGCAACCGTTTTTCCACATACTTCAGCCCCAATTCCCGCGCCACGCGCTGGACAAATTTGGCATCCGTCACGCTGTGCCGCCCGCGCTGGCCATGCTCCACATGCCCCACCACCAGCCGCCACTGCCAATGCTGGCTTTGATTCACCGCACACAGCAGGTGCAGCAGCGCCATACTATCGGCCCCGCCACTACAGGCCACCAAGAGCCGCGCCTTAGGCGGTAACCACGTTTGCTGATGTAAGAGTTGATCCAACCGCTGTACCAGACCCCGGGGCGTAGGCATAACCACCTCAGCTTTCTGCGATGGCGCTGGCCATGGCAATCGCCTTGAGGTGGGAAATGGAAAGATGCCAATGCCGAATCCCCATCTGGCTGGCCAGTTGGGCACATTCCCCTGTCAGCGTGACACAGGGCTTGCCCGCCGGGTCGGGGAGTACTTCCATGTCAGTCCAGGCAATCCCCCCCCGCCAGCCGGTCCCCAGTGCCTTTAAGATGGCTTCCTTGGCGGCAAACCGCCCAGCCAGATGCTCCACTGCCCGTTTGGCCCCCAGACAATGGGCCAATTCGCCCTGCGTGAAAACCCGGTGCAAAAAATGCTCCCCGTGCTTGGCCTGCATTGCGGCAATGCGGTCGGTTTCGATGAAATCAATACCATGTCCTAAAATCGCCATAGCCGTAGCATACCATGCCGGGAAAAGCCCCCGCAATCTCCATTTTTATGGATTTACTGCCCACTTTCGCGAATCCGGACACCCCCCTAGCCTTTACTGGACAAAATTGTCATAATCTCTAATGACCTCAGCCGATATACCTATCAGAGCTGATGTCAGCGGCGAATTTCCGGGTCATGTTGATCCGGCGCTGCGAGTGCTTTCAAAAGAAGTAAGCATGTTTACCCAATACCTCGATATGTCCCCATCCTGTGCGGAATTGGATCACGCCATGAACTCTGCCTGCGAACCTTTAGCCCCCCGGCCTCAGGACTTGGTCCTGCTGCAACAACTCGTCAGCGAAGGCGATATTTTCGCCCTCCTCGGCGTCCCCTATGACTTTGCCGTGGATACCTGTCGGCTGCGCCAGAACTATCTGGAATTAACGCGCCTGACCCACCCCGATTTCTATGCCGACCTGCCCGAGAAGATCGGCGATATCCTCACTCTGTCCGCAGCCGTCAATGACGCCTACCGGATTCTGACCGATACGGTCCGCCGGGCGGAATATGTGCTGGAGCGCCAGGGCGGCGTCAGCGCGGGCGACAATAAGAGCGTCCCGCAGGCGCTGCTGATGGAAGTCATGGAAATCCGCGAACAAATTGACGCGGCCAAGGCGGCTGGTCAGGATGAAGTGCTGACCACCCTCGAACGCGACATCAAAGCCCGCCGGGAAACCGCACTGGCCACGATCACCGCGCTGGGCAGCAAGCTCACCGAAGCCAACGACCCCAAAGCCCAAGGCGACGCGGAAACCCTCAAGGAACTGCGCCTGCAACTCAACGCGGTTAAATATCTGGATGGTATTCTGGCCGCACTGTAAGCGCGGTTTCAGTCTCTAGTCTTTCAACCCCCTGCACCCTGCAACGCGTCCCGCGTTGTGGGGTGTTTTTATCGGCCTTCTGCCGTCATCCAGGCCAGCGTCTTAGAGCCAGTGCTTGGGATACTGGCGGTGGTGGACGATGTTGTTCGCCAGAAGGGCCACGACCAGCAGGATCAATGAACCGGCCAGCACGGGGGCCAACACATAGCCATAGGCCGCATGCCCCTGAACGCCAATGAGGGCGGTGGCGCCGCCCGGCGGGTGAGTGGTGTGCGTCAGATACATCAGGGCAATTGAGATGCCAACCGCCAAGGCGACGGTCCAGGGTTCGCCACCCCCCAGCCCAACAATCACCACGGCCACCAGCGCCGAAATCACGTGCCCGCCCAGTAAATTACGCGGCTGGGCCAGCGGTGAATCGGGAGACCCGAACAGTAGTACCGCCGAAGCGCCAAAGGAACCGATCAACAGCGGATAGCCGGTCGCATTTGTGAGCGCCAGAATTGCCAGAATGGATACCGTTCCACTAGCCAACGACCAGACGGCATACTTAAAAGACCGGACTGGGGCAGCGCTCGCGCGGTCCGATCCCTTCATTTTTCGTGGCAAATTAACGAATCGTCGGTGCATGAGTGACTCACTGTTGGACGCCTTCACTGACTGGAATGATTGATTCTACCATAGAGATGCTGGACAATCCAACCCTTATATCCAGTATCGCGGTGCCATTCTATTCATCTCCCCACGCGAGCACAGAATCTCATTTGCTATGTGTCGGTCACTGGCCTGATGGCCCATCTGGAATACAGTGGCAGGTGCTCGAAGCCGTGGTCAGATTCTACCGGTAGACATAAAATAAGTATTCCATAGGGGAAACTTTATTCCAAAGGGAGGTGGCCCATAAACTTCGCCGCATACCCCAAAACTACCGGATAGATTTCCACCGGTGACAGCTCCGCAATACGTGCGTGCCCGAACCAATCCCCGCTCAGGCCATAGTTTCCAGCAATTTCAGCGACACGGAATATTTCATCGGCTGGCCATCACGCCAACGCTTGAATTCGGCGATGGCGTAATCCGCCATGCGGACCACTTCCGGCCCACTGGAACCCGCCACGTGCGGGGTCAGCATCACATTGGGCAGGGTGTAGAACGGCGAATCTTCCAAGGGCGGTTCCTTGGGATAGGTCACATCAATCACCGCCGTCAGATCGCTGCGTTGCTGCAGCACCGCCAACATCTCATCTTCCTTCACCACGGCACCGCGCGAGGTATTGATAAAGGTACTGTTGGGCTTCATACTCGCCAGGTGGGCACCGGTGATCAGCCCCTCGGTTTCCTTAAGCCACGGCGTGTGCAGCGAAACGATATCTGCGGTCTGGAACAAGGCCGGCAAATCCACCAGTTCCACGCCCAGTTCCCGGGCCTGTTCCGGTTTGATAAAGGGATCATGGGCGATGACTTTGAAATCAAACGGCTTGAGATATTCGCACACCAGCCGGCCAATCTGGCCCAGTGAGATCAACCCAACCGTGCTTTCATACCCGCCGGGCAGGGGCAAATGCCGCCAAGCGGCTTGTTTCTGGCTACGCAGATACTGGGCATGCAGCCACGCGCGTTTGGAACCAAGCAAAATCTGGCCCACCGTAAATTCCGCCACCGGCACGGCATTGGCCGCCCAGGAACTCATCACCACAATCCCTCGTTCCAATACTGGCCGGGCAAAGTGCCGTACCGAACCAGCGGCATAAAAGATCGCTTTCAAGTTGGGCATCCGGGCAAAATCTGCCTCCGTCAGGGCGGGCATACCCCAGGTGGTAAACAGCACTTCCACCTTGCTGGCGGCTTCGGCATGCTCATCCAAATTCGTGGGGGCCAAGACGTGGGGGTAGAGTTGACAAAGGGTTTCCAATTGCTCACGTCGTCCCGAGCCATAGACACTGGCCAGTGAGGTAGTGGCAAACTCTGGTTTTTTAAGGAAAAATGCCGCAGCAGGAAGTTTCATCTATCAGTACTGCCTCTCTGCACCGGATTCGAGTTAAACCCCCTCTGTAAGGAGGCCTAAACGCATACATTCACATAAGTGTTGCCAATAACGCAACCGTTCAACTGGGCCTATTACAACCGCCCATAGGGGGTTTTGCAAGTCTAATTGAAGTGCTTTTCGGATGCCGTATTTCTGTTTGCGTCATGTCGTTATAACCGTTTACCCCTTACAATACGCCCGTTTTAGTAACGTATTTAACGGCTTTGGAATTATGACCATGATCACGACCGATGCAATGTTGGGACCATTACAACAACAGTTCCGCTGCACGCATGGCACTTTAGCCGTCGCGGAACTGATCCAAACTCAGGCTACCGACCACACCCTGTGGGATATCAGCCTCCGCGCCGGCCCCGAGGGCTTTACTGGCCAGATCGAATGGCGCTATCAACAGACCTGCCCCCAAGTCCCCTTCTATATGATCCCGGGCCTGTTCTATGGTCAGGGATGCCCCACCCACACCGGCACCTATCCGGCATTGGGGGAATTGAACCTGAATAAATTCACCAGCCCGGCCTGGTCGTTTGCCGCGGAGCGTGCCGCGCTGCCGGTACTGTTAATGCGCTCGGGTACCCAGTGGGTGGCGCTGGAAGCCGGTCCCCATTACACCGTCCATGATGCCCAAGGCCAGCTCATCGCCGAATATGTCCCGGAACTCTGGGGCGATAACGAACCGCAGATTGGTCTGGGGCTGGGCTATGAATCGGATCAAGCCCATCTCGCCATCGCGCTACCCGCCAGCGAAGGCCCCCGCCGACATGTCCGCAACAAGTACCACCAGCCGGTGGAAAAATTCCTCCACCTGCCGCCCCACAATACCATACGGCTACAACTCCGACTCTGGCAGACCACCGGCGAACAGCGGGCCTATCAACCGATCCTCGCCGCCATCCGGCAGCGTCTGCATGCGCAATATCCCGCAGCGCCGGAAATACCGCTCGAAACCCTGATGGCCACGGCCGTCACCGGTTTGATTGATTGGCACTGGACCGGCGAATATTTCGTCTACACCGCCGCGATGGATCGGTCGGTGGAGTTCAATGCCAATAACAAAAAAACCTCCATGGGCTGGCACTTTGATGCGCTGGGTTTCGTGGGCGGCTTTCCGGTGGCCCATGGTCTGCTCTGGTATGGCTTGAAATACCAGCACGAGCCCGCCATCGCCATCGCGCGGCAGGTCATCGAGCGCTGGTGCCGCGAAGCCCTGACCCCCGGCGGACTATTCTGGACCAGCTACCACCCCGGCCGGGCCGTCACGGCCAATGGCACTTTTGACAATCCCGCCGGGACCAGCGCAGTCAACACCGACGCCACCGGCAATACGCCGTTCTACGGCTGCTGCTGGATGCCACCCCCGTTCATCCATGCCCGCACCACCGCGGATGCCAGTCTTTATCTGGTGCGCTTGCTTAAACTCCTGCCCCCCACGGATCAGCTGCATCAAACGGGTCTGGCGGCGTTGCGCAAGAATCTGGCGGGAATTCTGCAACTGCAAGACACCGCCGGGCGCTTTGGCCAGATTTATCATGCGTTGGAACATCGCGTGGCGCAGGCCGAGGGGTCGGCGGGTGTATTGTGGGTTGCGGTACTGGGTGAGGCGCTGGAACTTATCCCCGCCGATGATCCGATGCATGCGGCCATGACCGCGGCCATGACCCGCGCGGCCACGGCGTATCTGGTGGATTTAGGTTCCAACCAACCGCAGGGCGGGCCGGAAGATATCGGCCTGGCGCCCGCATCCGAAACCGGCGAACTGTTGCTCTGGGCCTACGAGGCCATGTATCGCCACACGCCCACACCGCAATGGCGGCAAGCGTGGCTGGATGCCGCGCATTGGTGCCTGACCTGGCGTAAAGGTTGGAATCATCGCTTCCATCCCAAAAATCAGTTCAGCATCTATCAGACGCGCACCCGCGGCGGGGATTATGCCTCCAGCCATAACAATCATTTGCACATCTGGGGCCTGCGCAGTCTGGGCAGTTTCACGGCCCTGAGCCAACTCACCGGCGATGCCACCTGGGCCGATGCGGCCCAGGATCATCTGCGCTTTGCCACGCAACTTATGTGCCTGACCGCCGGTCAATGGAACGGCCAAAAGGGCATGTGTACCGAGCAATATTATTTTCTGGATTGGTCCATCTGGCACCCCTGGGACCCCACCACCAAGCATGTCCAAAAAGGCACCTTCATGGGCTATTCGCACACATGGTGTGTGGCCTGGTTCCTGCTGGCCGGTCAGCAATTGTGCGAAGTCATCCCGGCCCCGCAGTGCGGAAAATAATTTAGCTTTGTGGTGGTGTGGGTTCGTCCAGGTGCAGGCCGCACTCGCGTTTGTCTGTGCCGGACCAGCGCCCGCCGCGCGGGTCGCCGCCGATGGTCAGTGGCACCGTGCAACTGGTGGGCGCACAGCCGATGGACGTATAGCCCAGTTCCCAGAGTGGGTGATAGGGCAAATCATGCGCGGTCATATAGCCATGGATGGTGCGGTTATTCCAGCGCAGCAAGGGTGATATCGCCCAGCATTGATACCGCGCCGACCATTCCACCGGCTGGAGTTTGGCCCGCGTTTCCGTCTGGTCCGCGCGCACGCCGCGCAGCCACCCCAGCGGTTTCTGTTCACGCATAGCGCGATCGAACAGTTCATTTTTATTGGCCGCACAACACGCCGCGATATTCTGACGCTGCGTGGGATCGGGTTCGTGCGCCTGGGCCAGCCACGCTTGGGGATCATGCAACGGCTGATACTCCAGCACATTCAAATTGAACCGCGTCTGCAGTTGCTGGCGGAAGGCCAGCGTTTCCGGAAACAGAAAACCCGTATTGACAAAAATAATCCGCAGCTTCGGCTGCGCCTGGATCGCCATGTGGATCAGACACATGCTCTCGGCACCGAAACTGCTGGACATCAGCAAATCCGTGCCCATGGTCGCCTGTGCCCAGGCGACAATTTCCTGCGGCGTGGCCGTGGCCAATTGCGCATTCACGGCGGCTTGATCCAGCACCTTCATCGGCTTATCTCCAAAGGCCGGCCCGTACGTTGCAGCCAGCGCTGTTCCAGTTTTTCCAAAACCTCAACTCCGATACTCACATTATCCCGGCCACAACCCAGACGGATATCGGGCTTGTTGCGACCATGAAAATCCGAACCGCCGGTGGCCACCAAATTATAGCGCCGGACCAGCGCCAGACAGGTTTCCACCATGGCCGCATCATGATCGCTGTGCCTGACTTCGATCCCATCCAGCCCCGCCGCCACCAGATCGCTGACGATGGTTTGCAGCCGCGCTGGCACTCCGGCCTTGAGATGCACCGCATGGGCCAACGTTGCCACGCCCCCCGCCGCGTGAATCAAAGCTATCGCCTCGCGCGGGGTATAGCGTTCCTTGGGCACATAGGCCGCGCCCGTGGTCCCCACAAACCCCTCGAAGGCCTGCTTCAAACTCGCCACTGCCCCGCGCTGCACCAGCGCCTGGGCAATATGGGGCCGACCGATCACCACCGGCTGGCCCGCGCCAGCAGCCTGTTGGGCTACGGCCAGCACATCCGCCATGGTCAGACCGATCCCCAATTGATTCAACCGCGCCACCATCTTTTCGTTGCGTTGCTGCCGGGCGCCGAGTAATTCATGTTTCATCTGCGCCAGTGCGGCACTGTGCGGGTCAATAAAATGCCCCAGCAAATGCAATTCCCCCGGCGTGGGGCAAAGCGCGGAAATTTCTATCCCTGGAATCAATCGCACCCCCACCGCCTGCGCGGCGTTCTGCGCTTCCGCCAAGCCGTTGCCGGTATCATGATCCGTCAGGGCAATGGCGGTCAGTCCGACCGCCGCCGCGTGGCGCATGAGTGCGGCGGGTGTGAAGGTGCCATCGCTGGCGGTGGAGTGGGTATGTAAATCAACCCGCGGAGCCATGGTCAATTGCCCCCAGCGGACGGGAGCAACCGTCCCGACGACAGCAAATATTGCTGCAACTGCGCCACCGAGGCGTCCAAGCTTTGCTCCGCCGTGTGCAAATGTACTTCCGGCGTTTCGGGGGCTTCATAGGGGGCATCAATACCGGTAAAGCCCAATCCCTTACCCGCCGCCACCGCGGCACTGGCCTTCACATACAGACCTTTGGGGTCGCGCTGCCGGCATACCTCAATGGGGGCATCCACGAAAACTTCGATAAAATCACCCGGAGCCAAACTCTCCCGCACGGCCTGACGGTCGGCCCGGTAGGGACTGATAAAGCAGCAAATCACCAGCAGGCCCGCATCGGCCATTAATTTGGCCACCGCGCCCACCCGGCGGATATTCTCCTGTCGGTCGGCGGGGGAAAACCCCAGATTGGCACATAAACCATGCCGTACATTGTCGCCATCCAGCACATACGCCAGATGCCCCCAGGCAATCAGCTGCTGCTCCAACGCCATCGCCACGGTGGATTTACCACAGCCCGAAAACCCGGTCAGCCATAAGACCGTGCCGCGGGTTCGCGACAACGCCCAGCGCTGTGCGGGGGTAACCTGACTGCGGTGCCAAACAATATTAGGTGAGGCCATTTCAATTCCTACTAAATATGTATGTATTATAACGTGTAAGTTTTGCGGGTCAATTCTGTCCCAGCGGGCTCCGAAAAATCACCGTAATGTAAAAATTATGCCCCGTTCGGGGCTTGTAAACTGACCTTGGCTGATGTAATCTTTGGGTATTGCAACTCCTAACTGTTCGGAGATATTTATGGCCAAGATGTTTTACTCGGTTGAAGAGACTGTCCAACGCCTCAACTGCTCTCAGGATGACCTGAAGAAGTTCGTGGCCGAGAATAAGCTCCGCGAATTCCGCGATGGTACCAAGGTCATGTTCAAGGTTGACCAGGTGGACCGTTTTGCGGGCGGTAGTGGTACTGATGTCACGCAATCCGGTTCGGGGCTGATTGACCTCGCGCCCGGCGAACCCAGTCCGGTCATGCCGGCCATCGGCCTATCGGATAGCGGCACCATGCCCGCGATCCAACAGCCCAGTTCCGCGGCGCCGGGCAAGATCAGCATTTTTGACGCCACTGAAATCAAGACCGCCGATGCCGGGGCGCAAACCCAGATTTCCCGTGCGATTTCCGAAGACCCGCTCTCAGCGGATGTCGTTGGTTCCGGTTCCGGTCTGTTGGACCTGACCCGCGAACGTGATGAGACCAGCTTGGGCGCCGAGTTGCTCGACGAAATTTATCCCGGCACCAAGAAAGCTACCGATGGCGGCGGCGGTTCGGGTTCGGGCATCTTTGAAAATATCACCACCAGCGCGGCGATGGCTTCCTCGACCACCAGCATGGGCAATTCCATTCCGGTTCCCTCGGGTGGTGAAACCATCGTGACCTCGACGCCGATCTATGTGGAATTGTCCGAGTCGCCCGATCCGCTCGCGGGCGCCTTCGGGGCCATGGCTTTGGCCACCACACTGGTTCTGATCGTGGCCTTCATGGCTGTGGTCGGCATGATGCAGGATGCCATTCCGGAATGGATGAAGAGCATCGCCGCCGGGGGCAGCAATCTGATTATTGCTATTGCCGTCATGGCGGTGGTTACGATTCTGTTCGCTGCGGTCGGCTTCTTCGTGGGCAAGGCTACGGCCCGGGCTTAAGCCACAACCACTAAACCGATCCAATATAAAACCCCCGGTCAGCAGGCCGGGGGTTTTTCATTGGCTAATTTTTTCGGTGCGCGGTTACTTGTTGTAGTAATCGCGGATCACATCGCGATACTTGGTGGGAATCTGCTGGCGGTCCAGCCATTCGTCGGCCTGCTTGCGAGCGGCGGGCAACTGCGAATCATAATCCACCAACTGCGATTCGCTCTTATCCGCACTACCGCGTACTTCCACATTACCGGCAGACTTTCCCTGACCCAATTCCAACTTGGTCCGTTCCGTACTACCTTTACTGTCAATGGGATTTGCCCCGTAAAGGTTCACAAACTTGCCTTCTTTGCCAATGGTTGAATCCTGATTTTTCCCGCCGGGGCCGCTGGGGGCTTTGAGATTGGTCGAGCCTCCGCCGTCTTCTTTACCATCACCTTCCGGGCCGCCACCCTGGGCCATCTGTCCCTGGGCACCCTGATCGCCCTGCTGCCCCTGGCCTTGTTGTCCTTGTCCTTGTTGGCTTTGATTGCCTTGGTTTCCCTGCTGGCCCTGATTCGCCTGATTGCCTTGATTCCCTTGCTGGCCCTGATTGCCCTGTTGGCCCTGATTACCTTGTTGGCCTTGATTGCCCTGCTGCCCCATCGCCATCTGTTCCGCGCCCGACATTCCGCCCAGCGACTGCGCCGCCGCATCGGCCGCGCCGATCGCCTCCTGCAACTGCTCCTGGCTCATCCCGCCCTGCGCCATCTGCTGGCCCATCTGATTGCCGGCCTGCTCCAAGGCCGATTCGGCCCCCTTGCTATCGCCTTGCCGTACAGCATCCGCAGCATTCTTCAGGGACTCGCTGGCCCCTTGATTCCCACTCTGCGCGGCGGCCTGACTGACCTTATCCAATTGCGCCGCCATCTGTTCGCGCTGCGCTGGCGTCATCGCACCGGCCTGCCCGGCCATGGCTTCCGCGGCCTTTTGCATATCTTTTTGCGCCTGGGCCTGGGCCATCTGCTGGCCGGCGGCATCCTGACCTTTACCACTCAGGGCATCGCGCAGCTTTTCTGCCGCCTGAGCCAACGCGGCCGTGCTGGCATTCTGTTCCAAGGCCTTGGTCATATCATCGGCGGCCTGCTGCTTGTCCAATTCTTTTTGTAGTTGCTGGCGGGCTTCCGCCACCCGCGCCAGCGCTTCGAGATTCGATTGTTCGCCCTTCTGCAATTCCGTCACGGCATTTTTCAATGCCTGCAATTTATCCGTCGCCTGCGTGGCGGCCTGTTGCTGCATTTGCTTTTCCAGCGCGTCAAGTTTCGCCGCCAACTGCTGGCCGGTCTGCACCACCACGGGATTCACCCGACGGGCAGACGCCTCTACTGCGGGCAACGGGTCCAAAATCAAAACCCCCGCCACCAGCAATACCAGCAGCGCCGCGGCCACACCCTGCGCACGTTCAAAACGCCAGAACTGCATCCGCTTGGCCACCCCCGGCGTGAAGGCCGCATGGGCCTGCTGCCACAAGGTTTCCAGCAGCACCTGCGTGGTGTCATCCGCGCTTTGTTCGTTCCGCATCTCCCACGCCGTGGCCACCTGCTCGCGCAGGGCCAATTGCTGATCCACCATAATCGCCAGTTGCGCCAGCGTCGGCACCCGCACGCGGGCCACTTCCCACGCCAGTGCCAGCAGCAGGGATGCACCCGCCAGATAGGCCAACGTTGCCTGCGGCGCATAGCCACTGAGAATCAAACCCGCCCACCCCAGCGAACCTACAACCAACGCGATGAGTAGGGTCCGCACCCAGACCGATATTTGCCCCCAGCGCACAACCTGTTTTTGTACCGCCGATACAATCAGCCCCAGCACCAGCACCGCGCCCACGGGGCCATAGACCGCACCCCAGGACCAACTCACCGCAGCCGTCAGCAACCACCGCCCCAATACCAGCGGCAACAAGCCCGCCAATGCCAATACCACCCCGCGCAATACCGCCTGGGTGTAATACGCCCGGGCACAACGCGCCTGCAAGTCGGTTAACTGCTGGCCCAGAAACGCCTGCCCGGTTGCGGTCATATTGGCTGTGGTTGTCATTGTCGTATCCATGTCCTATATGCTTACGTTGCCACTGTGGCTTCATTGTAGCAATAGACGCCCCAAACCCCCAGAATGTTCCCACGAAAATGCGTTAGCTCTGATCACGCTGGATCCGCTCCAGACGTTCCTGCACGTCCCGCTCGATTTTGCCGCAGACCAGATGACACATCTCAAAAATCATCGGTTCGCTAATAAAGTAAATCGCCTGCGTCCCCTCCCGCCGACGGTCCACCAGATGCCGTTCGTGCAAAATCCCCAATTGCTTGGACACATTAGCCTGCTTCAGGTCCAATGCGGTAACAATATCCCCCACACAGAGCGGCCCTTGCTTCAAAAGCTGCAAAATCCGCAACCGCGTGGGATCACTCATTACCGCAAACACCCCCGCCACGTCTTCAAGCATCTGCCGGGGCATGGGGTAACCCGTGGGGAGATTTTTCGCATTTGCCATAGCTTCTCCTCATAATTCGTCTACATCACTATATAGCAATATAGGGATTACAGCAAATTATAACCCGGCGTAGAGGTATAAAAATGTGTCGCGTATGGATATGCCTGGACGAGAACGATTATGGCCGCAAAACCCGATCCAGAATCTTCGCTTCCAATGACGGATCACGCCCCATCACTTCCCAGTGATCCTTGGCCCAGGTCTTCGACAACCCCATCTGATCGCTGGCCGTGCGATATCGTTCCACCACCGCCTGCACACTGATATCATAACCCGCGCTGGCATTGGGCTTATACGTCAACCGCACAATCCGGCGCTGGCTGTGAATGGTGTTTTCCATCGTCCCGCCGAACGTGGCGGAATCACCCTTGAAAACTTCCGGCAGCGTGGCGCTATGCAGTGGTAACGTGGTCATCACGCCGAACCGATAGTCCAAGCGATCCATACGGAAGCCCAGATGCATCAACTCGGTCATCGCCTGATTCCACGAATTGTCATAATTCACATTGGCACTGCGCGTGGTCTGATTGGGGTCCACGGTTTTGAATTCGCGCTGTAGGGGCGCCACGGCGGCGGTACGGGCTGGCGCGGTAGTGGGCACCTCGGCCAGCGTCGGCGCAGTGGTCGCGGGTGCCGTCGTCGTGGCCTGACCGGCAATATTCACCGGTTCAATTTTGGTATAACTCGTCGGCTCGGTGCTTGCTTCCACCGGCGCTGCGGCTTCGGGTGCGGGGCTGATCAACACCCATTGGTCGCCCAGCTTTTCGTATTGCAGGACTGGCTCCATGGGCACAATTGCCGATTGGCAACCCACCAAAGTCGCTACCAGACCCAAGCCCGCGAGGATAAGCCATGTATGCTTCATATCGCGATTGTACCCCCAGCCCGCTCAACTGGCCAGTGCCCGATTTTGATTCGCTTTCCGCCCCCCTGCGGCTACAATGAATACTTATGAGTACACGCGTTAAAATCTGCGGCATTACCCGACCCGAAGACGCCATCGCGGCCGCTGCGGCCGGTGCCGACGCCATTGGCCTTAATTTTTACTCCGGCCCCCGTAAAATTGACTTTCCCACGGCCCGACGGATTCAGGCCACCCTGCCTCCAATGGTGACTCAGGTAGCTCTAGTAGAGCAGATCACCGGCGGCAGTAATGCCACCATCACCGCCGTTAAAGTTAAAAACGAACTGAACTTACGTACCTTTCAAACCTATTCCGCTGACGAACAATTCACCCTCGCCAGCGCCTTTAACGACACCATGGACTGGTGGATCGTCGTCACGGTGACCAGCCGTAACAGCTTTAAAAATCTGCGCGGGCTGGTGGGCACGCTCAAAAGCCGGCCCCAAGGGCTGATTTTGGATACCTATTCCCCCAACGCCAAAGGTGGCACCGGCCAGGCGTTTAATTGGAATTGGATCGCCGAAGCCCGCGACTCCGAAGAGCTCGAGGGCCTGCCCCCGCTGATCCTCGCCGGGGGCCTTACGCCTGCCAATGTCGCCGAAGCGGTGCGCATCGCCCAGCCCTATGCCGTGGATGTGAGTTCCGGCGTGGAAGTTGCCGGCCAGCCGGGGGTTAAAGACTGGGTCAAGATTCAGGATTTCATTGCCGCGGCCAAAGGGGCCTGAACCGACAATAAATCATCCGTTATTCCACCCCAGCGCACAATTCGCTACAATGACCTCCAAATCAGCGTTTCCATATAAGGAATTTGGCTATGTCCGGCCCGATTGATCTGCAAATTGTTCGCCTGTCCCATGGCACGGACTT
>JBAXGE010000006.1:0-35622 GCA_037139555.1 Phycisphaerae bacterium | reverse complement strand
TCCAGCAGCATCGCGGGATGACGGTAGCCATCGGTGCCGACACGATATTTGAGTACAAACGCATGGATGCCGCGCTGATTCAGCCACCGGCCATACTCGGTCCCCTCGTGGTCAGCCTGATAGCCATAGCCCCCGCCGGGACACACAATTACCGCGGCGCCCACCGATGGTCCCTGCGCGGGCAGATAACGCATGCTGGGGATGTCTTTCGTCTCTTCGCCCATGGCCAGCGGCGCGGCCGCAGGCCATAAGCGCAGCAATTCCCCGGGCAACTCGGTGGTGATCGGCGTAACGGTCATGTTTAATACCTTTATCTTTGCAACAGAAACCAGCCTCAATCATGAGCACCATGGGCCACCATTGTAGCTATTTGTGCGCTTTTTGCAGGTCGGGGCCCGCCTCGATACAAACGTGGCTTTTGTCGCCGAGCTATAGCGCCTATACTGGGGGCATGAATGAATTGGTCGGCCAAACTTTTGCCCAATACACCAGCGCCAGCGCGCGTAAGCCTTTTCATACCAAGGGCCCCTACCGCCGCGCTCTGCGGCTTCTGGAGGGGCTGGACTTGCCCACCCCCACGCGTATGGAAGAGCAGGACGGCACGATCAAATTCTGCCTCCCGGCAGGCAGTCATGACGGCATGGCGCTGGAAACCGAAAGCGTCATCATCCCCATGGTCGCCACCAAGGGGCCGCGCTGGCATACCCTGTGCGTTTCCAGTCAGGTAGGCTGTCGCATGGGCTGCACTTTTTGCCAGACCGGCCGGATGGGACTGATTCGCAACCTCACCGCCGGCGAGATTGTGATGCAACTGCTGGTGGCGAGGAAGCTATTGCAGGAGCGCCTGCCCGTAGACCAGCGTGTGGATGTGGCCCAGCCGGGGGTGTATACGTATTTTTGTCAGGGGATTCAGAATATTGTGTTCATGGGCATGGGCGAACCACTGGATAATTTCGAGCAGGTCGCGCAGGCCATCCGGGTGCTCAATGACCCCGTGGGGCTGGATTTTCCGCATCCCCAGATTGCCCTGTCCACAGTGGGCCGGATTGACGGACTGAAAAAGCTGGAGGAGTTGAACTGGCCGCACCTGCGGATCGCAATCTCGCTGACCAGTGCCCGCAAGGAATTGCGCGATGAGATTATGCCCGTGAACCGGGCCATGCCGCTGACAGCGCTCAAGCAGGCCATGCTGGAATATCCCCTGCACCGCCGGGGGCATTACATGATTCAATATGTGCTGATCAAGAATTTGAACGATACCGATGCAGATTTGGCAGCGCTGGCCGAATGGGTGGCAGGGCTGCGTTGCATCGTGAACATCATCCCCTACAACCACCAGCAGGGCGATGCCTACGAGACACCCAGCGAAGAGCGCATCGTGGCCTTTGTCATGGGCCTCAAGGCCCGGGGCGTCTTCACCAAACGCCGCACCACCCACGGCCGCGACCTCTTCGGCGCCTGCGGCCAACTGGGCAACCCGGCCATCCAACAGCGCAAATATGTGGGCGTCACCATCACCGGCACCGCCGGGCTGGACCGTGGTGCGTGGCTGGATGATGCGCCGGCATAACCATTACGGCCAGAACACCCTTTACAGCGCCTCCCGGCGAAAACTTACCCGCCCCCCAACTGCACTTCCACCTGATGATCCCGGCGATCATCCTGCAGCGGGACGGTGTGGTCGGATTGTTCGACGCCATCAAGCAGGACGCGCGTCACGACGGTCCCTCCGGCGGGGTTGTGGACCTGGATGTGATAGAACGTCTCGCGGTAGCGGTAGTGGATCTTGAACTCTGTCCACGCTGCGGGCACGCGCGGGGTCAGGTGCAGGCGGTCCACTTCCAGCCGGATGCCCAAGAGCGATTCGGTGATCAGGCGGTACATCCAACCGGCCGAACCGGTGTACCAGGTCCAGCCGCCACGGCCGATGTGCGGGGCCACGGCGTAGACATCGGCGGCGACCACATAGGGCTCGACGCGGTAATTGGCCGTGGCGCTGGGCTCGGAGGCGTGATTGATGGGGTTGATCAGTGCGAGTAAGTCCCACGCTGCGCCGGTGGCCCCTAACTCCGCAAAGGCCATGGCCGTCCAGATGGCCGCATGGGTGTATTGCCCGCCATTTTCGCGTACGCCGGGGACATAGCCCTTGATGTAGCCGGGATTGAGCGTGGATTTATCGAACGGGGGCGCGAGCAACTGAATCAGGCCATCACGCGGGCGGATCAGCCGCTGGGCCACATTATCCATGGCCTGCCGACCCCGGGCCCGTGGCGCAGCGCCGGAGAGTACCGCCCAGCTTTGGGAAATCGAGTCTATCTGACATTCCACATTGGACGCCGACCCCAGCGGGGTGCCATCATCAAAATAGGCCCGGCGGTACCACGCACCATCCCAGGCATTAGCTTCGATATTCCCGCGCAGCCGCTGGGCGGCCAGAGTGTATTTATCCACGGTGGCCGTATCGCCCCGGCGCTGGGCCAGGGTCGTGAATTGCATCAGTACGTCATACAGGAAGAAAGCCAGCCAGACGCTTTCGCCTTGACCATGGTGGCCGACCAGATTCATCCCATCGTTCCAATCCCCCCCACCCATCACAGGCAAGCCATGGACTCCGAAATGCAGGCCGTTATCCAGCGCCCGCAGGCAATGCTCGTAGAGCGTGCCGACATCATCGGACACCCGGGGCAGATCGTAATTCGCGTCCTCTTCCTGACGCAATACCCGCGAGTCAATAAAGGGCACCCGTTCGGACAGTACCCCGCTGTCGCCGGTGGCCGCCACATACCGGCAGGTCGCGTAGGCCAGCCACAGATAATCGTCGCTGAAGTGCGTGCGCACCCCGCGCCCGGCGGGTGGATGCCACCAATGCTGCACATCGCCAGCAGTGAATTGATGCGCCGCCGCACGTAGCAGATGCTCCCGCAACAATAGCGGTTCGGCATGAATCAGCGCGGTGGCGTCCTGTAGTTGATCGCGGAAGCCAAACGCTCCGCCCGACTGGTAAAAGCCTGTCCGCGCCCACATCCGGCACGCCAGCGTCTGATAAATCAGCCAGCCATTGGCCATAAAGTTCACCGCCGGGTCCGGCGTTTCCAGATGGACCGCGCCCAGCGTATGCGCCCAATAGCCCCAGACACTTTCCAGCGCTTCCTGGGCTTTGGTCACGCCACAGAACCGCTGGAGTAATTGCCGGGCATGCTCATCGTTGTGGGCAGCGCCGAGCACAAACACCAGTTCCTGTTCCTGCCCATGGGCCAGCGTGATGGGCACCTGCATGGCGGTACACGGGTCCAGACCCGCGCCAAACCGGCCGGACAAGCGCACCCGGTGCAGACTGGCGGGATTGGCCAGATTGCCATTACGCCCCAGAAACTCGGTACGGTCCGCCGTCACCGTGCGCAGGGATTCGCTGCAATCCACAAAGGCCACGCGACCGGCAAAGTCAGCATGGTAGGCGTTGCGCGTGAACCAGGCCCCGCTGATGGGGTCCAGCGCCGTGATGACGTGCATCTGCGTCTTGTGCCGCAGTTCCCCCAGCACCCACTCCCAATAGCCGGTCACAGAGAGTTGCCGGGTACGGCCCGAGCGATTGGTAATGCGGAAGCGGGCAAACTTGACCGGGGCATCAATGGCGACATACACACACAATTCACAACTGATGCCATCTTCCGTATATTCAAAAATGCTATATCCAAAGCCGTGGCGGATGGCATAGGCATTCGTCCCCCGCGCCGGCAGCGGTGTGGGCGACCAGAAATGCCCGGTTTCTTCGTCACGGAGATAAAACGCCTCACCGGTGGTATCGCAGACCGGATCGTTATACCAGGGCGTCAGACGGAATTCGTGACTGTTTTCAAACCAGGTATAGGTCCCGCCACTTTCCGTGACGATGGTGCCAAAGTGGCTATTGGCCAGCACATTGCTCCAGGGCGCGGGGGTGGTCTGGCCTGCGGCCAGCATAATAATATATTCCCGGCCATCGTGGCTGAAACCGCCCAACCCGTTGAAGAAAGCTAAATCCGGCGTAGCCGTTGCGGCTTCGGCTGGAGCCGGCGCCCGGCGCCGTTGCGGCAGGAGCGGCGCGATGGGCACCTCGGTGCGGGCCGAGCGCTCAATCTGTTCGGCCAGCGAACCGGCATCATCCTGCAAGATCACCCGCGCCACGGTCAGCAATAGCGTCTGATCCTCTTCCGACATCTGTTCCCCGCGCCGCACAAACACCCCGCCGTGTTTGTCCACCAACGCGGCTTCCGGACTGGCCGCGACCAAATCCATAATCCGATCCTGCAAACCCTGATGATAGACCGAATCGTCTTCGTTCCAGATCACCAGATCCACACTGAGTCCCTTCAATCGCCAATAGGCGTGGGCGCGGAGTATCTGATGGATCAATTCGATATTGGACCCCACCCGGATGCGGACCAGCACGATGGGCAGGTCGCCGGAGATACCATAACCCCACAGGCCGGACTGGCTGCGCCGATTCCGGGTCAGCACTTCCGCGGCGGCACGATGCCGGGCGGAAGCATAGATGATCGGACCCGCCAATCGTCCGTAGGACTGGGCTTCGGTTTCACTGGCATTAAGCTGGCGCAGCAACACCTGACTGTGCGTCCACGCCAGGGCAAAGACACGGTCGGCCAGGCGCGAGTCGTGATACTTATCCATCAGCGCCACCACGGCGGCGCGGGTTTCACCCACGCCCACCAGCAAATCCACGCATACGGTTTCATTGGGCTTGAGCTGAATCACCTGCCGGATACACGCCACCGGGTCCAGCACCGATCCGGCGCTGTCGGACAACCGGGTGATCCGGTCCATGGCCGCCGGGAAAGTGGTGGTCCGGCCCCGGCCGATGAATTTGTTACGATCCGTTTCAAACGAGGCCACGCCGGCGGTGGTGCCGCGCACGGTCATCAAATGAACCATCCAGGGGGGACGTTCCTCTGCGGAACGGGGCCGACGCGTGCATAGCAGGGCCTGCCGGGCGTGAATGAGTTCGGTTTCGACAAACAGGTTGCTGAACGCGGGATGGGATAAATCCTGCGCCGCGGTGGCCAGCACCACCTCAAGGTAGCTGGTCACTTCAATGGTGCGCGGCGCCTCGGAACGATTGGTGATGGTCACCCGGCGCAATTCGATATCATCTTCCGGAGAGACACTGATTTCGGTATGGGTCTCAATAGCATGATCACGCCGACGGAATTCCGCGCGGGCCTGGGTGAAGACGGCTTCGTAGGCTTTGGACGTTTTGAGCGTGGGCTGCAACGCGGTGGACCAGAATTTGCCGGTATCCAGATCGCGCAGGTACAGGAACGTCCCCTGCTGATCGCGCGTGGAATCCTCGCGCCAGCGGGTAATGGCCAGATCACCCCAGCGGCTGTAGCCACCGCCCGCGGCGGTAATCAATACGTGATAACGCCCATTGGACAGCAGATGCACCTCGGGGGCGGCACTGTTGGGATCATGGATCACCCGCATGGTGCCCTCGGTGCCCGGGGCGTCGGCCCGGTTGATATTGGCTTCGGTCGTATGCGGGAAGATCGGATTGGTCACCTGCGGGATGCGTTCCTGCAGCAGCAGATCGGCGGCATGCAACATCGGGTCGGCCTGGAACCGGCGCTGCATGGGTTTATCCAGCAGCAGATAGGCATACGCCAGCAGGCTCATACCCTGATGGTGGGCCATGAATTGGCGGATAATGGTACATTCCGCGCCCAGCGACTGGCGGGTCGGGGTGTAATCCATGGCTTCGTAATAACCGTAGGCCCCACACATTCCGAGTTCATACAACCGCTGTAAATTGCGGCAGGCGGCTTCCGGGGCCACCATTAACGCCAGCGCTGTGGCATAGGGCGCGACAACCAAATCCTCGGCCAACCCCCGCTTCAAACCCAACCCCGGCACACCGAAGGCCCGGTACTGGTAATTCAGATGCAAATCCGTCAGGTTATAACCGGACTCGGAAATACCCCACGGCACTCCGCGCTGCTGGCCATAATCAATCTGGCGTTGCACAATCGCCCGGTCGGTCTGGGCCAAGAGCGTCTGCTCGTAGCAGGGCATGACCAGTCTGGGCATCAGGTACTCGAACATCGAACCGCTCCAACTCAGCAGCGCCGTAGCCCCGCCGGTGGTGGTTAGCAACCGGCCCAGAGCGAACCAATGATCCAAACCGACCTGCCGTTGGGCAATGGCCACGAAACTCACCAAGCGTGCCTCGGAGGCCAACAGATCGTAAAAACTGGTATCCATACGTTGCGCGCTGACGTTGTAGCCGATGGCAAACAGATTGCTGGTTTCGTCCAATAAAAATGTGAAGTCCATGGTGGCATAGGTCTGGCATTGCACGGAAAGTTGGGCCACTGTAAGCATTCGTTCCCGGGCATACTGGGCCGATTCGGCCAGCGCCTGATGGATCTGTCTGATCCAACGCACGGTGGAGGTCGGTGTCGGCGGGGCCATTACGGAGTCCGGCAGGGGTTGTAGCGTATCACCAATTTCCGCCAAGGTGCGCAGTGTGGCGGGATGATCCAAATGCGCCACCAGCTCACTAAGGGTTTGCGCCAGCAACACCTGCTCCGGCGGTGTGTTTGCCGGCAGAGATTCCGGGGCCGGGGGCAGGTTGACCCAGATCGCCCCATGGGTCAGATCGGCCTGATGATCCCCACACGCACGCTCGAAAGCCGCAGCCCACCATTGTGTTTCGGGATCATCCCCTATGTCGGCCCGCAGGGTTCCGGCCCGCTGACCAAGGTGTTGCAGCAACACCACCGCGGCGCGCAAGGTATTGGGTGGATGGGCCATATCCGCCTGCAGCATGACGATTTGGGCCAAGACCTGGGGCGTGGGTGCCAGCAGCGCCGGACTGGTGTCGGTGGGGCCCGCCGTGTGCAGCGTGTCGTGTAATACATCCAACGTGGTCCGCAGCCCCGCAAAGATGCGGGGCGCCAGTACCGGGGTATCCAGCAATTCCTGCAAGCCCGCGCGCAGCACCAGCAGATGGCCGGCCAGATTGCCACTGTCCACCGTGGAGACATATTGCGGATTCATGGCTTTGAGCGTGCGGGTATCGTACCAGTTATAGAAATGCCCCCGGTACTGCTCCATGCGTCCCAGGGTCGCGCAGGTCTTGGCCGTCCGGTCCAGCAACTGGGTCGGGGAACAATATCCATAGTCGTAGGCGGTCAGATTGGCCAGCAGGGCCATGCCGATATTGGTGGGACTGGTACGCTGGGCCACCACCAGTGCCGGATATTCCTGCACGTTATCGGGGGGCAACCAGTGGTCTTCTTCCGTGACAAATACCTCAAAATAACGCCACGTCCGCCGGGCCAAGCGCTGGAGAAAAGCGCGTTGGGACAATGATAACCGAGGCGGCCTAGTCACCAGTGGCCGGCTCAACCACCAGGCCACCAGTGGGGACAGCGTCCACATGATTAGTAACGCCAATACCGGGCCCGGCCATGAGATTGAGTAGCCGATCCCATATGCTGCCAGCACTAGCACCAGCGCCGGCCCGACCCACATAGACCGGGAAAATCCGGGCAAATCCACCCGCTGGGAGCGTTCCACATCGCTGGAGCATTTCCATTCCAGCAATTTGCGATGGGTCCAGATCACGCGCAACATGGACCGTGCAATGGCGTCATAACTGATCCAGGCGTCATATGCCAGAAACGTCAGCATAAAGAGATAATGCCGCACCTGTTTGCCCAGTTGGAACAGACTCAGCCGCAGATGCAGCCCCAGCCCGACATCTTCGGACTTGTGCACCACGCTGGTCAGAAAATCCAGCACCGGCCCCACCGCAGGCAGCGCCAGCACCAGCATGGTCACCACCCCGGCCAGCGCCGGTTCCAGCAACAACCACGCCCCCACCAACAGGCACATCAGGGCCATCGGCAGCAGACTGCGGCGCAGATTGTCAAATATCTTCCACCACGAAAGCAGTGAAATGGGATTATTGATCAGCTTCGCGCCCAGCGCAGGCACATAGGGCAGGAGCCAGCGGGCAATCTGCCAATCGCCGCGAATCCAGCGATGCCGACGGCTGACATCGGTGGCATAGCCCGACGGATATTCCTCGTACAACTCCACATCACTGAGCAGGCCGGACCGGGCGTAGGCACTTTCCAGCAAATCATGGCTCAGAATCGCGTTTTCCGGCAGTTGTCCGCAACACTGCTGGAACGCATCCACATCGTAAATTCCCTTGCCGATGAACGAGCCTTCGCCAAACAGGTCCTGATAGACATCCGACACCACGCGGGTATAGGGGTCCACCCCCACATCGCCGGCAAACCAGCGCGTAAACCACGATCGCTGCGAACCGGGCAAACTCACCCCCACCCGCGGCTGCATGATGCCATAGCCGCACACCACGCGGCCACAGCGGCCATCGTAGATCGGCCGATTCAGCGGATGCGCCATCGCACCGACCATCACCCGGGCCGCATCGCGCGGCAACTGGGTATCGGTATCCAGCGTGATGACGTAACGCACTTCGGGCAGAATGCTGCGCTCGCCAACAATGTCACAGAACCCCGTACCGGTGCCACGCAGGAGCTGGTTCAGTTCCATGAGCTTGCCGCGTTTGCGTTCGTAACCCATCCACACGCGTTCCCGCGCATTCCAATGCCGGGGACGATGAAACAGAAAAAAGATGTCGGGCCGGTCGGACTGGTACTTTTGTTGCAATGCGGCCACGCCTAACCGGGCCTGCTGGACCAGTTCGGCATCATCGGGCATGACTTCCTCGTCCGCGTCCACCAAGTCAGTTAACAGGGCAAAATGGAGATGCGTGGCGCGATTGGCCAGATATCTGACCTCCAAGGCCTCAAGCAATTGCGCCACCCCATGGGTACTCGTCAGCATGGTGGGTACCACCACGAGGGTGCGCTGGTCCCGCGGAATGCCCTTGCGATAATCCATCCGCGGCAAGGCCTGAGGCCGGACCAATTGGGTGGTCAACCAATTGGCCACCACCACGCCCACCTGGGTGGCCCCGAGCAACACCGGCAACGCCACCAAGATCAGCGTCTGAGGACTGGCATGCTGCGCCAGCCATCCCATAAACGCCACACTGGCCGCACCGGTCAAGAGTAGGAGAGTGCTCATATACACTGTCAGTGGATAACGCCGGATCAGCCGGGCCGTCAGTCCCCGATAGGAACGCCGGACCTGGGCGAGGGCATCCAATTCCTTTCGCCCCGCGCCGATCAGATAGTATCCCACATGGGCCGCCGGCGTCTGCGTCGGTGCGCTGCCTCCCCGGGCTGCCAACGCAATGACCCGATGGGCCACGACGAATTCCGACAACACCCCCCGACGGGCAATCTGTTCGATGGCATGGCGGTATTGATCGCGGGTGGCGAAATCCATACCGCTATATACGCCCGCGGGATCGGTGCGGAGCGTTTGCTCGACCGCGCTCTGTTGCTCGACAAAATCGCGCCAATCCGTGACGCCCAGAAAACGCAAACTGTTAATGCTATTGCCGATGGTTACCTGATCCGCTGCCTGCGCCTGGCCATCAGCCTGCACCAGTCGTTCGATGGTCATGCCCTGCGCGGCCACCCGATGTTCCATCCACGTGGTGGCCAGTGCCGTATGGGGACTCTGCCCCTGCAGGTGCCGGGTTAACTCCGCCAAAAATGCGCCGGATAATGGCGGTTGGGCCCGGGCCATATCCGCCAGCACCAGGATCAAATCACTGGGGTTCTGAGCCACCACCGACAGCATCCGATCCGCCCAATCCGAGGCCAGATCACGCTCGTGACGACTTTGGGTAAGTCGTGCCGCCACGCGGCGCAGATTTTCGATCAGGGCCAGCCGGAGCATAATCGGCACGGCCCACAGTTCGCCCAATTTCAGCGCCGTCACGGTCTGATAGGCCCCCACGAAGGCTTCTAAACTGACCGCATCCAGCCGGCCATCCACATGGGAAATTAGTTCCAGCGCAATGCCATAGACCCGCGGGAATTTCGCCGCCGTGCCATGCGCCAGCCGCGGCAGTTCCCGGCCATACGAGGGGGGCAGATGCCGCCGGGCCATGCGGATTTGTTCTTCAATGAGATAAAAGTTGTCCAGCAACCACTCTGCGGCCGCCGCGATGGGCCGGCCTTTGATCACCGCGGCATTCACCAGATCATGGGTGGCCAGTAAAATCCGGTGGTTTTCATCCAAACGGGGCATAAGGGTATCGGGTATGCGTCCGGTGGCCAAAACATGGGTAGCGGCGAACTTGACCGCATGTTTTTCCAGTTGTTCGACGCTTAACAACTCCGCCCGCAGGGGTGGGTCTTCGGACAGAGATTTGGTCCGCAGGTTGCCATACGGCAGAAAATGCAATGGCAGCAGGCGCCCCATCGTCTGGGTAAGGGTCCGAACAGGCATTCGCTGATCCTTTCGTCCGATATTGCACGGAACCAGCGCCCTCACGAGGAGCGCAGCGGGAGAGGCACGAGTGCCGGGGTCTAAATCACGGACTGAAACAACGCAGGAGTGGTACTAATATTGTATTCTTTCCGCGCCGCGAAAGCGAGGATAACATCGCGACATTATTCATTACCAGAGGCAATCAGCACGGCCAAGCCCAGCTCAGTCAGACGGGGGTAATTTTCCATAACTGACAATATTCGCGGACCACGTTAGAATCTCTTTCTGGTGATATTTTCAGGAGTTTCCATGGCTCGTACGAATTGGTTTACCCACGCCAAGCTGGGCATGATCGTGCACTGGGGCATCTATTCCGCGCTGGAGCGCGGCGAGTGGGTGCTGAATCGCGAACGGATACCGTTGAAAGAATATCGCGCTGCGGCTGCTCAATTCACGGCCGCACGCTTTAATGCTGATGAATGGGCCGATCTGGCCGTTGCAGCGGGACAGAAATATCTGATCCTCACCGCCAAGCATCACGATGGTTTTTGTCTCTGGGATACGCGCACCACCGACTTTAAGAGTCCCAAAGTTGGCCCGAATCGCGACATCGTGGCGGAATTGATCACCGCATTCCACCGCCGGGGGCTCAAGATCGGATTTTTCTTTTCCCTGGCCGACTGGTCGCACCCCGCCTATCCCACGCCCTATGCCACGGACTGGCCGCAAACGTGGCGCAATGATCAGGATCGCGCCACTGTGGTGGCGTACGCCATGGCGCAGATTCAGGAATTGACGCACAACTATGGCCCCATTGACCTCATGTGGTTCGATGGCGCTGCGCCGGGCATGGACGCGGCCAGTTGGCGGGCCCAGGAGATCATAGACCTGTGCCGGGCGAGTAATCCCGATATTCTGGTGAATAACCGTCTGTTTCTGCCCGGCGATTTCGACGCTCTGGAACTTCATCTGCATCGGCCGGAAACGCAGCGCCCCTGGGAAACCGACTATCCCATGAACGATTCCTGGGCATGGAACCCCTCGGATACCAACTACAAACCACTCCACGTCATCTGGCAACGCCTGCTGCAGGCCAACGGTCAGGGCGGGAACCTGCTGCTCAATGTCGGGCCGCGTGGCGATGGTTCGATTCCACAACACGAAATCGAACTACTGCACAGTCTGGGCGCGCGCATCCGCCGGGTGAATTACCACGCCGAGGAACTGGGTTATGGCCCCGAGGCTGGCCATTTACGCTGGTTGCAGGGCGCCATGCATACGTATAAAGGCAACAGTCTGTATCTGCACCTGTGGTATCGTAACACCGACGAAGTGGCCTATGGCTCGATCAAGAATAAAGTCCTCCGGGCCACTATGTGTGATGATGGCCGGGAATTACCCTTCACGCAGGACGCCACCGGCCGCGTTCGCATACGCACCCTGTCCCGGACGCCGCGCGATCACGTCGGCTGGTGTATCCGGCTCGATTTGGACGGCCCGCCGGAGGGCTTTGGGGTCGGCCATCAGGATTTGAATTTCTAACCTTATTGGGAGTAATACATATGAACTACGAAACAGTTGTTATCACCGGTGCCTCTTCAGGTGTCGGCGCCGCATTGGCCCACCACTTTGCCCGGGCCGGAAAACAGGTCTATGCACTGGCCCGCTCTGCCGCTAACCTCGCGACACTGGCCGCCACCGGCAATGGTCATATCCACCCCATCGCGGTGGATGTCACCGACCATCCCGCCGTAATTAACGCCTTTGCTCAGATAGAAGCCCAACACCCCATTGACGTGCTGATCAACAATGCCGCGGTCTATCACCGCAGCCCCTTTGCCCAGCAGGACCTGTCCCGCATCAACGCCATCCTCGACACTAATATCAAAGGCACCATCTACCCCACCCAGGCCATTCTGCCCGGCATGATCTCCCGGCAACGCGGCCGGATCATCCAGATCAACTCCGTGGCCGGTACGCGCGGCATCCCCAACGAAGCCATCTACTGCGCCTCCAAACATGCCATCGTGGGCTTCTCGGAAGCGCTCATGCAGGAACTCATCCCCCACAACATCCAGGTCGCCGTCATCAACCCCGGCGGGATCAACACCCCCCTGTGGACCACCAACGGTAACTCTTATCCCGGCGACAAAAGCAAGCTCATCGAACCCGACGAGGTCGCCGAACTGGTGGCGTATATCCTGGCCGCCCCAGACCGTACTATTTTCAAGAAAGTCGTATTCTTCCCCACCGGCGAATGGCACTGATTGCTGTTATAGCGTGGTATTAAGCCGATAACCAATCCCCGGCTCGGTAATCAAATATTGCGGCTGGGCAGGATTGACCTCCAGCTTGCGGCGGATTTGATTCATATACACGCGCAGATAATGAATGTCTTCGGTGGCGCCCGGCCCCCAGATTTCTTTGAGCAACTGCTTGTGGGTTAATACCCGACCAGCATATTTGACCAACAACGTCAGTAAACGATACTCATTAGGCGTCAGGTGTACCTCCTGCTGGGCCACCGTCACCCGGCGATGGACCAAGTCCACCTGCAGCGCCCCGGTTTGGAATACCGGTGCGATCGTTTCCGGCCCGGTCACGGCATGGCGCAAACTCACCCGCAGGCGGGCCAGCAATTCGCTCACACTGAACGGCTTGGTCAAATAATCGTCGGCCCCCGCGTCCAAGGTCACCACTTTATCCTGCTCCTTACCCCGGGCGGAGACAATGATAATCGGCACTTTAGACCATTCGCGAATCTGGCGCACCACCTCCACGCCATCGGTATCCGGCAGGCCCAGATCCAGGATGATGACATCCGGACACACCGTGGCGGCCTGCACCAGACCATCACGACCGGTGGTGGATTCGACCACACGATACCCATGCGCGGACAAGGTCACCCGCAAGAACTTCTGAATCGGGATTTCGTCCTCGATGATCAGGATCGTTGGTTGGTTTTCATTCATGATTCCGGCTCCTCAGGTTCTTCGTCCGGCGGTGCGGGCGCTATCCCACCCACGGGCAGTTCGATGCGGAACACCGCGCCACCGCCCTGACTGGCCGGCCGGTTGGATGCGGTAATTGTACCACCATGCAATTCAATCAGACCCTTACAAATGGCCAGTCCCAGCCCCACGCCATGCCGGGAGGTATGGGCGGGAATCTTGCTGTGCGATTGGCCCCGGTAAAATTTCTGAAATACACTCTGGGTGTCCCCCCCCGGCAGCCCCGGTCCGGTATCGGCGATCTGCAGCACCACGCGTTCGTTGAGAATTTGCACACTGATCGCAATCGCCGTGCCCGGCGGAGTATAGTTGACGGCATTATCCAGGATATTAATTAGTACTTGCTCGAGAGCGAGCGCATCCACGAAAATCAGGGGCAAATTCGGGGTAATATGCGTCGAAACCGGATGTTGGCGCATCCGTTTATGAGTGGACGCCAGCGCCGTACCGACCAATTCATCAATGGCATTCCAGTCTTTATGCAGTTGCAGACCCCCGGCTTCCAGACGCGTCATATCCAAAAGATTGTTGATAATGCGTTCCATGCGCTCCGCTTCGGTGGCAATATTCTCGGTAAGTTCCTGACGATCCGCCAGCGAAAGTCCGGGCGTGTCCAGCAGACTACTCGCGGCACCAGTGATACCTGCCAGCGGGGTACGCAGATCATGCGACACGCCGGACAGCAGCGTATTACGCAGAAATTCCGCCTCCACACGTTGCCAGGCCTTGCTGGACTCATCGGCCAACAAAGCGCGCTGGATGGCCAGCGCGGACTGACTGGCAAAGGCCTCCAGCAGATGGAACCGCTCGGGATCATGCACAGCCACGGGAGTTAATAGGCCCAGCACCCCCACCGTCCCGCCGGTAGCGTTCAAGGGGAGATACAGCCCTTGCACGGCCGGTAGTGTAGAGGTACCGCTGCCAGCGGTCTGGGCGTTATCATACACCCACTGGGCTACGGCTAATTCTTTGGCATCCAGACTTTCGCCTGCAGCGCCGGATTGGGTCGGGACCAGGTGTTGGTCGTTGTTGGCCATAAACACGATGGCCGGGCTGTTAAATACCTCAGTAACATGGCGTAAAATGGCCTGCAACAACGCGTCGAGTTCCCGGATGGCGGCCAGTTCGCGACTCAACGAAAGCAACGCTGCGGTCTGGCGTTCGCGACTGCGGGCACTGATGGCCTGCTGACGGATGCGGTCGGTCAGGGTGCTAATCAGCAGTGCGGTGACCAACATC
The DNA here is from genome assembly GCA_037139555.1 of Phycisphaerae bacterium. Lineage (GTDB taxonomy): Bacteria > Planctomycetota > Phycisphaerae > WQYP01 > WQYP01 > JBAXGE01. Next base: position 20,992 of record JBAXGE010000006.1, on the reverse strand, counting down.
ACCACAAAGGTAATCAGGTATTGACTATCGGACACGGCCAGCGAGCCATACGGGGGAACCACAGTAATATCAAAGGCCGCCACACTCAATACCGAGGCTAACGCCCCTACCGAGCGACTGAATCGCGCCGAAACCAGCAGCACCCCTAGCAGATACAACATCGCGATATTGGCGTTGGAGATATTGAGTTTGTGATACAGCACCGCCCCCAGCAGGGCATTGACCGCAGTAACGCCGATGGCCCAGGCATAGCCCTGCCAGTGTTGCCGGGTGATCTTGGCGGACGGAAAGACGGGTTTGTCGGCAGACGGGGTCTCATCACGAATCACGTAAATATCAATCTGACCGCTGTGCCGGATCAGATCATCCACGATGGAGCCATACCATAACTCGCGCCAGCGTGACAGTTCCGGTTTGCCAATCACGATCTTGGTAATATTCTTTTGCCGAGCATAGGTCAGTAGTTCTTCCGCCACGCGCGGACCACTTAGCGTCACGGTCTCCCCGCCCAACTCCTCGGTCAGATGCAGCGTCTGGCGTAGCCGTTGCTTGGCTTCAGGGGGCATCCGCAGTGCTCGGGGTGTTTCCACATAGGCTGCAATCCAGGGCGCCCGCAGCGCTGTGGCCAATCGTTTGGTAGCACGCACCAGTTGCAGGGAGAATGGACTGGGCCCCACACAGACCAGAATCCGTTCGCTGGCTGCCCACGGGTGCGGGCTGTCTGTGGCATGTCGGGCCACCTGCATCTGGGCATCCACCCGCTCGGCGGTCTTGCGCAGCGCCAGTTCCCGTAGTGCGATCAGATTACCGGGATTAAAAAAATGTTTGAGGGCCTGTTGCGCCTGCTCAGGCCGGTAGATTCTGCCTTCGCGCAACCGTTCGGACAATTCTTCCGGCGAAATATCCAGCAGCTCCACCTGATCCGCTTCTTCAAACACGCGATCAGGCAGCGTTTCCCGCACGCGCACGCCGGTAATACTTGCCACGATATCGTTGAGGGATTCCAGATGCTGCACGTTGAGCGTGGCATAGACATTGATCCCCGCGTCCAACAACTCCTGCACATCCTGCCAGCGTTTGGTATGACGCAGGCCGGGCGGGTTGGAATGGGCGAGTTCATCCACACAGCAGATCGTGGGCCGGCGCGCCAGCGCCGCATCCAGATCAAACTCTTTCAGCTTGGCCCCGCGATAATCCACCGTCAGGTGCGGCAAGATTTCCAGGCCCAGCAGCAGGGCTTCCGTCTCGGGACGGATATGCTGTTCGGCATAACCGACCACCACATCCAGCCCTTCGGCGGCGCGTTTCCGGGCCTCATCCAACATGGCGTAGGTTTTGCCCACGCCGGCATTGGAACCGAAGAATATCTTGAGCTTGCCACGTTGGGCAGTATCGGCTTCCCGGGTCATCCGGGAGAGCAATTCATCGGGGTCCGGACGTTGCTTGTTCATATCATGGTACCTGACGCTGCGGGGCTAACTTATCCAACGCACGATTCAGCAACAGAACATTGACCCGAGGCTCGCCGAGAATACCAAACTGACGGCCTTGGGTGGCTTGCGCCACCAAACTGCGGACCTCATTTTCCGTTATCCCGCGTACTCTGGCAACCCGCGGTACCTGATATTCGGCCCCGGCCGGGCTGATTTCCGGGTCCAGCCCGCTGGCCGATGCGGTGACCAGATCCAGCGGAATCGGGTGAACATTGTCGGAATCCAGTGCCTTTAATGCGGCAACCCGCTGGGTAACGGCCTGCGCCAAGGCGGGATTGGTCGGCCCCTGATTGGAGCCGGAACCGTTGGTGCCTTTATCCGCATTATAGGCGGTATACGGCACGGGACCGGTAGCCGAGGGCCGGGACCAGAAATACTGCGGGGCATCGAACCCCTGACCGATCAGTGAGGAACCGACCGGGTTCCCCTGGGCATCGGTTAACAGACTTCCATTCGCCTGCCGGGAGAAAAATGCGGAGGCGAAGCCCTGCACGGCCAGCGAATATACCCCCCCGGTAAGCAGGGTGAGTAGCAGCAGGGACACCAAAGCGGGACGTAATTGGCTAAACATGAAAAACTCCTTAAACCAAATGCAGCACGACTAACGCCATATCAATCAATTTGATCCCGATAAAGGGCACGATCAAACCGCCCACACCATAGATCAGGACGTTGCGGGCCAGTAATTGCCCGGCGGGTACCGGGCGGTAACGTACCCCACGCAGAGCCAGCGGAATCAGCACGATGATAATCAGGGCGTTGAAGATCAACGCGGACATAATCGCGCTCGCCGGGGTCGCCAACCGCATCACGTTCAACTTATCCAGCACCGGATACGTGCTGACAAAGATGGCGGGGATGATCGCAAAATACTTGCTGACATCGTTGGCGATCGAGAACGTGGTCAACGCCCCACGGGTCATCAGCAATTGCTTGCCGGTTTCCACCACTTCGATGAGCTTGGTGGGATTGGAATCCAAGTCCACCATATTGCCCGCTTCCTTGGCGGCCTGGGTACCTGAGTTCATGGCCACCGCCACATCGGCCTGAGCTAATGCCGGGGCATCGTTGGTGCCATCGCCGGTCATGGCGACCAGACGCCCGCCTTGCTGGTAATCGCGGATCAGCTTGAGCTTGGCTTCCGGCGTGGCCTGAGCGAGGAAGTCGTCCACGCCGGCCTCAGCGGCAATCGCCGCAGCAGTCAGCGGATTATCGCCGGTGATCATGACGGTTTTAATGCCCATCCGTCGGAGTTCGGCAAAGCGTTCTTTGATGCCACCTTTGACGATGTCTTTCAGCTCAATCACACCCAGCACTTGCGCGCCTTCGGCCACGACCAGCGGAGTCCCCCCCTGCTTGGCTATGCCTTCCACCGTACTTTGTACCACCGCAGGAAAGCTTCCCCCTAATGACGCCACATAAGCCCGTACGGCCTCGGAAGCCCCCTTGCGAATTTCACGGCCATCCAAATTGATCCCGCTCATACGCGTCTGCGCGGTAAAGGGCACAAAGTGGGCATGAATCTCGTGGACTTCCCGGCCGCGCAGGCCATATTTGTCCTTGGCCAAGACCACGATACTGCGGCCTTCGGGGGTTTCATCGGCCAGTGAGGATAACTGGGCCGCATCGGCCAATTGTTCCGGGGTAATACCCGGTGCGGGCAGGAAATTCACCGCCTGGCGATTGCCCAGCGTGATGGTGCCGGTCTTGTCCAGCAGTAACACGTCCACATCCCCGGCGGCTTCGACCGCACGCCCGGACATGGCAATCACATTCTTCTGGATCATCCGATCCATACCGGCGATCCCAATAGCGGACAAAAGCCCGCCGATCGTGGTAGGAATCAAACAGACCAACAAGGCCACCAACACGGTGACACTCACCGGCAAACCCTGACCAGCCACCTTGACGGCGAAAACCGAGAAGGGCAGCAAGGTGACTGTGGCCAGCAGGAACACAATCGTCAGTGCGGCCAGCAGAATATTGAGCGCAATTTCATTGGGGGTTTTCTGGCGTTTGGCGCCTTCCACCATGGCGATCATACGATCCAGAAACGTCTCGCCGGGGTTGGAGGCAATCTTTACCACCAGCCAATCGGACAAGACCCGCGTCCCGCCGGTGACACTGGAGCGGTCGCCACCGGATTCCCGGATCACCGGCGCGGATTCACCCGTGATGGCGGACTCGTCCACCGAGGCCACGCCCTCCACCACATCGCCATCGGCGGGGATCATTTCCCCGGCCATGACCAACACGATATCACCTTTGCGCAGGTCGGCTGCGGAGACCGTGGTCTGTGGTGCGTCAAAGCGCGGGGCACTCAGCCGTTTGGCCGGGGTGTCGCGCCGGGCCCGGCGCAGGGTGTCGGCCTGAGCCTTGCCGCGGCCCTCGGCCATGGCTTCGGCAAAGTTGGCAAAGAGCACCGTGAACCAGAGCCACAGGCTGACGCCGGCAATAAAGGTCGCCGGGGCCTCGCCCCGCCCACCGAGGGCATGCAGGAACAACACCGTAGTCAGGATGCTGCCGATGTATACGACAAACATCACCGGATTACGCACCTGCACGCGGGGGTTCAGTTTGAGCACTGACTCCCACAGCGCCCGGCGCAGGATACTCGGATCGAACAACGAGGTAGATTTGGTAGCCATAATTCAATCGTCTTTCACTTTAGAATAATCTTCCGTAGGCCGCGGCCAGGCGTAATTCTTATGTTCATAGCCATGGTTCACGACCTGACCATACGCGCCGATCATTCCCATCAGCTTTTTACACACGCGATACAGTCTCATGATTACACTCCTTAACATGTCTATACCTCCGCACGGGCCCGGATCAGGGCCACAACTGCAGATGTTCGACAATAGGTCCCAGTGCCAAGGCCGGCAGGAACGTCAACGCCCCCACCAAGAGGACCGTACCCACGACCAACCCAACAAAGAGGGCGTTATGGGTCGGCAGTGTGCCACTGCTGGTGGGAACAACCTTCTTATTGGCCAGTGAACCGGCAATCGCCAAGGTTGGCACGATCAACCAGTACCGGGCAAACAACATCAGCAGGGCACCGGCGATGTTATAGAACAAGTTATTGGTACCCAGTCCGGCAAAGGCACTGCCATTGTTATTGCCGGTCGAACTGGCCCAGTAGAGGATCTGGGTGAAACCATGGGCGCCGGGGTTGGTAATCGCCGCCGTGGCCGAATCGGTGGTCACCGCCAGCGCGGTGCCGATCAGGACCAGGGCCGGGGGAATCAGGATAATCAGCGCGGCCATCTTCATCTCATAGGCTTCGATCTTCTTGCCCAGATATTCCGGCGTACGGCCCACCATCAAGCCCGCGATGAATACCGCAATGATCACGAAGATGAGCATCCCATAGAGCCCAGAGCCCACCCCACCGAAAACTACTTCACCCAGTTGCATCATCCAGAGCGGTACCAATCCGCCCAGTGGGGTGAAGGAATCGTGCATGGCATTGACCGAACCATTCGAGGCGGCGGTCGTCACACTCGCCCAGAGCGATGAGTTCACAATGCCAAAGCGGATTTCTTTGCCTTCCATATTGCCGCCGGAGGCGCCTTCCATGGCGGCCTGCGTAACACCCGGCAAGTTCAGGGACGGATTACCCGCCTGTTCGGCCCAGGTGCACAATACAATCAGTGGCACCAGAATGATCAGCATCACGGCGAATACCGCCCAGCCTTGCCGGGTATCCCCGACCATTTTTCCGAAGGTGTAACACAAGCCCGCCGGAATAATCAGGATGGCCAGCATCTCCAGAAAATTGCTCAAAGGCGTGGGGTTTTCATAAGGATGTGCCGAGTTGACGCCAAAGAAGCCCCCACCATTGGTGCCCAACTGCTTGATGGCCACCTGGGCCGCAGCGGGTCCCATCGGGAGGGTTTGCGTGGTCACGGCCACCGTTTCGATCAGGTCCTGACCCGCCGCATCTTTAAGGGTCTTGCCATCAGCATCCAACTTGGGTTGGGTGTAGCTGGTGGCTTGCAGCAGTGGGACGGTCTGGTACGCCGACAAATTCTGAACCACGCCCTGCGAAACCAACGTCACGGCCAGAATGAAGGAAATGGGCACCAGAATATAGAGCGTGCCGCGCGTCAGGTCCACCCAGAAGTTGCCCAGATCCGCCAGTTGCCGGTTGCGCAAACCCCGGATCAGCGCCACCAGCACAGCCATACCGGTCGCGGCCGAAACAAAGTTCTGCACGGTCAACCCGAACATCTGCGTAAGGTAACTGAGGGTAGCCTCACCGCTATAACTCTGCCAGTTGGTATTGGTGGCAAAGCTGGCGGCGGTATTCAAGGCCAGATCGGCCGCAACCGCACCAAGCCCCGCCGGGTTCAGCGGTAATGATCCCTGCAGACGTTGCAGGGCATAGACCGCCAGCAACCCCAGCAGGTTAAACAGGAGGACAGCGACGGCGTAGGTTTTCCAATTCATCGCGTCGGTCGGCTTTACCCCACACAGCCGGTAGATGAGCCGTTCCACCGGCCCAAACACTTTGTCCAACCCACAGGGCTTGCCTTCGTACACGCGGGCCATAAACGCCCCCAGCGGTTTGGTCAGCAGCACCAGTACCGCTACATACAAGCTAATTTGAAGCCATGCATTACCAGTCATGAAAATTTCTCCGGCAAGAGTAACGCCACCAGTAGATACACCATCAGGCCCGCTGACAGCAGCAGCCCAATTCCGTAAAGTAGTGTCATCGCATACCTCCTAAAACAGCACAAAGTTTTATCAGCCCCCAAGTGGCCACGAAGAACAACACCACACTCAAGCCATAAATCACATCCATCGCGTACTCCTTTAATGCTGAAATCCAATGTACTATTTTTTCGCTCTGAGTGTGATTTGGATACTGTCAATTCCGGTGGGCGGCGCGTCAAGATAGTATCAAGATGGACGGAATACCGGCATTTTCAGCGAGTTTTTATGCGTTATGGGGACTAGATGGTCATGCTTGGGACGGGCGCACTGCCCGTCAAGCCTGTGCACCAAACGAGCGATTTCAACTAATCATCTGGGGAATTATGCGCTGGGTGCGGACGGATGAGTACTGCACACTGGACAGCGGGGATCACGCTGGACTTTATAGGTGCGGAAACTCATATCCCGCAGGTCATACGCCAACATACGCCCCAGCAAGGGCTGGCCGATGCCGGTGATCAGCTTGATAACTTCCATCGCAGCCATACAGCCCACCGAGCCGGAGACCGCACCGAAGACGGGGAACTGCCGCCGCCAGTCGGGCGGGGCCTCGGGATAAACGCAGCGCAGGCAGGGTGTTTGGCCGGACTTAATGGTCAACAGGCGGGCTTCGAGTCCGAACATCGCAGCCTCGACCATGGGTTTACCCTGCCGAACGATGGCATCATTCAGCGCAAAACGTTCGGTAAACAAAGGTGCGGCGTCCACCACCATATCCACCATCCCCACCAAGCGTCCCGCATTTTCCGGCGTGATGTTTTCCGGCACGCCGATAATTTCAATATGGGGATTCAACTCAAGCAGCCGACGGGTGATACATTCGATCCGGGGCTTGCCCAGCCAATCATCGGTAATCAACAATTGCCGGTTCAAATCCCCCGGCCGTACCATGCCGCCATGGGCGATCACAATCCGTCCCACGCCCGCGGCGGCCAATTCATACGCCGCCAATCCGCCCAGTCCGCCCGCCCGTGAAACCAATACCGACGCGTGTTTCAGTCGTTGCTGCCCGGCTTCACCCATCCCCGCCACACTCATCTGCCAGCCATAACGGGCGCATTCAGTTTCGGTTAAAGGGGATATTTCGTGCGCCATGTTTTATTACCTCGCCAAAACCTGGGTGGTAATCTGATTACCCTCCAAGCGCAAAATCAAATCGGCCAATTGGTCGGCTTCCACCCGACTATGGGTGATGTGCAGCGTGGTGACGCCGGTGTATTGCCGTACCCGGTTCAGGAGTTCGTACATCTGGTTGCGGGTTTCATCATCCAAGGCGGAGAGCGGTTCGTCCAACAACAACGTGGTGGGATGAAAAGCCAACGCCCGGCCCAGCGCCACCCGCTGCTTTTCTCCCCCGGAAAGTTTTTCCGGAAACCGCTCAAGCAGAGGCTCAATCCCCAGCAATGCTGCCAGTTCCGCTACCCGGGCTTGGATGCGGGCTATGGGCCAGCGCCGGACCACCAGCGCAAACGCCAGATGCGCGCGTACATTCATGGTCGGGAATAGGGCCGCGTCCTGCGGTACATAGCCAATGCCCCGCTGGCCGGGGGCTAACTGCGTGACCTCGGTGGTGCCGATGTGAATCGTCCCCGCGCTAATCGGACGCAAGCCGCACAGCACCTCTAGCAGCGTGGTCTTACCGCTTCCGGTGCGCCCCATGAAAACACAATATCGCCCCGCCGGAACGGTAAAGCTCAAGTCCGTCAGGGCAAAGGCGCCTTGCCGCAGAGATAAATTGCGAACTTCAATCACACGTACGCCCTTATATGACACCATTGGTGCGCAGCCCGAAAATCCGCGCCAGCACCAAGACCACCATCGAAGTAATAATCATAATCAACGATACCGCCAGCATGCCGGTCAGATCACCGGCCTGCATGCGGAGAAACACCGTGGTGGGCAGCACCTCCGTGCGCATGGGATTGGCTCCCGCAAAGACCAACACCGGACCGAATTCACCCAGCGAACGCGCCCAGGCCAGCGTGATCGCGGTCATCATGCCCTGCCGGCACTGGGGGATCAACACCATCCAGAAAGCCTGCTGCCGGGTGCAGCCCAGCGTCAACGCCACCTGCTCGGTGCGTGGGTTGATCTGTTCGAACGTCACCCGCATGGTGCGTACTGCAAACGCCGCGGCCACCATAAACTGGGCCAGAATCAGCCCGGGGATTTCGTAGGTCACATATCGGTCCACCCAGACAAAGGGCCGGAACCGGAACAGAATCAGCAAACTCACCCCCACCACCAAGGGGGGCAGGACAATGGGGATATCCAGAATCGTATCCAAAAACGCTTTACCCCGGAATTGATACCGGGCCATCAGGTAACCAATCGGCACCGCCACCCACAGCGCCAGGACGCTGGTGATCGTGCAGGAAATCAGACTCAGCTTGATGGCATACAGCGTGTCGCGGTCATCCAGCGCCCGCAGAATTTCTCCGGGGGTGGTGAAGGCCATGTCGGCCACCAACATCGCCAGAATCAGTAGCACATACGTGCCGCCCAGCACAATCAGGCAGGCCAGAAAAAAGCCCTGTCGGCCCCGTCGCAGGGGCAGGGCCGGCAGGGGTAATTCGGAAGGATGACGCGACGGTGACGGCAAGATTACTGGTCTCCCGCCGTGGTCGGTGGCAACGCCACCCAACGGAAGCCCAAAGCCTCGAACCGGGCCCGAGATTCATCCGCCATCAAACGGGCTTTGAGCCGGTAACACAACTGCGGATACAGTGTGCCCGCTCCCACCGCCAGCGGTTGCGTGGCATTGGCCAGCGGTTCGGGGATGATCAGCATCAGCACATCATTCTTGACTTTGGCCACATTGGGCTCGTACACGATTGCGGCATCCAGAGCACCCGTCACCACATCGGGCACAAGCATATCCGCGGTGGGTGTCTGTTTGACCACATTCTTCCAGACATTCTCGTGCAGCCCTTTGCTCTTGAGCAAACTCACCGTCAGATCGCCCAGCGTAGCGGCCCCCGGCCGGCCAGCCCCGAGCTTCAAACCGGGTTGCGCCAGGTCTTCCAGTGCTTTGACATTCCGGGGATTATTTTTGGGCGTGATGATCACAATCCGCACGGTGGTGAGTTTGTTTTCCGCATCAAACCAGTTGCTGGTCACATCTTTATTCAGGAACGAAACATCGCAGGCCACATATAAATCAGGCCGTTCTCCCGCCTTCATCTGACTGACCAGATTACCGCAACCATCGGCTTTGGTGTTAATCTTGATCCCTTCGCGCACACCAAATTCTTCCACCGTGGTTTTAATGGCATTACGGTTTAACCCGCCGGTAAAGACCAGAATAGTTGGTTCCCAAGCCCAGATATCACCTTTGATCGTCTGATAATGCTGCTGGGCAAAGTGTACTCCGCCGCGATCACTAGCCGCCAGATAACGGGCAAACCGTAGCGCCAACGTGGGATTGCGTACCGTCTTCTTCAGCACCCCAACACTGACGGTGGAGGTGATTTTTTCCAGACCCGCGATGGGGACAATATCCAACTTATACTGCTTGGCCACCGCATCCCAAATGAACGCCGCGCCGATTTGCCCCACCTGCACATCCAACGCCAGTGCGTTGACCGTGGGTTTCTGGATCGCGCGCTTTTGCAGCACGGGCCACATCCCGTTGTCGGTGAGAAATTGCTGGGCCACTTTGCCCACGGCCGCCTGGGCACTGCACACCCCCACGCGGAGCGCTTCGTTGTTCAGATCGCCCAGTGTCTGCACCTTGCCGGGATTGCCCGGCGGGGTGGCCACCACCAAATTCAATTTGGCCAGTGGAATCGCTTCCGCGATATTGCCCCCTTTACGGGCGATATCCATAAAGCTATCATCGGCGGGGATGAACAGATCGCCCTCCCGGGCTTCATTAATACTCGCGACCAACGCCCCGGAAGCATCGGCCCGGATTTCCACCTGGACACCATATTCCTGTTCAAATTGCTTGGCCGCGGCATCCACCGGCGGTTTGATCCCTGCAGCGCAGTACACGACCAATTTTTCACCCGCGGATGACGTGGTTGGCTTCCACATCACCGCCACCAGCAGCAACGCCACCAGCACCACCGACACCACCGCCAACCACCGGGCACTCAAACCAAGCCTCTGCGACATACGAACGGGTTTCACGATTTCGCTCCTAAAATGTAACTACAACGCGTTAAACAACGCGTCCAGCTTGCATACGAACGATCCGCTGCGCGCCCGCGGCAGCTCCAGCATCATGGGTTACCATCAATACCCCCCCACCCGCAGCCGCGTAATCTTTGAGAAAACGCAGCACCACCGCGGCATTATCCGCATCGAGATTGCCGGTGGGTTCATCGGCCAAAATCAATTTGGGCTGGTTCATCAAGGCCCGGGCCAGCGCTGTGCGCTGCCGTTCACCAACACTTAATTGATCGGGGGTATGCAACAACCGCGCCGTGAGGCCCAATGTTTCCGCCAACATCCCAACCCGCGCCAGCGCACCGGCTTGGGGTTGGGCCAGCGTGGCTGACAAAATATTGTCCTGCACCGATAAATACGGCATCAGGTGAAACTGTTGGAATACAAAGCCGATATGGCCCGCACGAAAAATGGCCCGGTGTTCCGAGTTCAGGGCATAAATATCCTGCTCACAGACGGTCACCGTGCCCGCATCCGGGGCCAGTAACGCCCCCGCGGCCAGCAGCATGGTACTCTTGCCGCAACCACTGGGCCCCTGCAACGCGACAAACTCCCCAGCCGCCACCGTCAGACTGGCCTCAGCCAAAGCCGCCACGGTGCGTTCGCGTTGACGGTACGTTTTGGAAATATTACGGATAGCAAGCAGCATCGGACAAATCCTATTCACGACATAAAACCAGCGCCGGGTCTTGTTTGGTGGCCAGTACCGCAGGAATCCAACTGGCCAGCATGGCCAGCAATGCCGCCGCCGGAATCGTCAGGGCCATCAGCACGATGATCCGGGCATTCACCAGTTCATTGAATTGCGCCGCATCCGGCCGCCGGGCCACGCCATACGCCACCAGCAGGCCCAAGCCCACCCCCACCACCGCGCCCAGCACCCCTACCAACAGCGCCCGCAGGAGAAATACGCCTAGGATCTGATACGCCCGCACGCCCATGGCCCGCAGAATGCCAATTTCCCCCAGCCGCTCGCGGACATTACCCAACGCGAGCAAACCAATCCACACCCCACCGCCTAACACCACCAACAACAGCAGCAGGGAACCGAGGGATTCGATATCGGCACGCTGCCGCAAGCCGTCTTTTTTGGCAAACTCCAGTTGTTGCTGCGCTTCGGTATGAGCGCGTTTCCGGGCTTCCGCCCGGGCCATAGCATTACTCGATAATTCCGTTACCTGCGTGTCAGGCAGATAACGGGTAATTTCCGCCCGCATTTCTGCCAACCGATCCGCCGAGAAACAATTGCAATTCAGCGCCCAGATTGCATTGATCTGGCCGGGTTTGTCCAGCATTTTCTGCGCTTCGGCCAGACTGATCCAGACCGTGATATCATCCTGCGTGCCGCGCTGGGGATAGGCCTTGCTGATTTTGAACGCTTGCCCCCGGAAGGTAATCTGCTGGCCAACTTTCAGCCCATACTGATGGTGCAGTTCATAACCAAGGACAATTTCACCCTTATTCACCGGGTCTAATAGCGGCTTCTTCTCGCTTTGTTTGTACACAAACGGAACCTGCCCGCGTACCCCGACCATCCGCACGGCACGGTCCTGGTGTTCCGTCCAGGTGGTGCGCTGCTCCAACGCTGGCAGCAAATGTTCAATCGTAGCGATATCTTTGGCTTCCGCCAATTTGGTTACATAAGACTCGGGCATGGTTTTGCTGGCATACCCTTCGGCCAGAAAATCCGCCATGTTCTGATCCTTGGGCAGGATCAGGACGTTGAAGCCCAGTCCTTTGGTAATCTTGCGATAATCGTCTTCCAATTCCTTGGCCCGTTGGGTTACCTGCGTTTCCTGGGCCGCTATGCTGCGGGCCGTGCGCGTATCATGATCCGTCAGAATCACCAGCAGACCCACCAGGCCCGCCACCGCGGCGGCCACGGCCAGCAAGGCCAGCACAAAGTTTAGCTTGCGATAACTGAGTTCGCGCAGCACCAGCGTCGGCAGTCGCATCTTATACCTGGCCTTTCTCACGCCGGAGCATGAGGAACAGCCCCGCCAGCAGTACCACAACCGCAATCACAGATATCGCAATCACCAGTGTGCGGCCACCCAATCCTCCCACTGCGGAGGCAGGTTCCGCCTGCTGGGTGGTCGCCGCCGGGGCGGTCGTTACCGCAGGCACAGCGCCTAGCCCGGCAATACTTACCAGCGCGGGTATTTCGGGGTCCACGACGATCCGGTTCTCAATCAGGGCTTCCCAGTCCGCGGCCAGCACCACGTCGTACCCCGGATTCTGTTCTTTAACTTCACACGAACAGGGCCCGGTGATAAATCCACATATGCCGCTGATTTCATCGTCGGTCAGTAACTTGCTGGCTATCGCGCCCATGGCCCGACCGCGGCCGTAGACCGGCACTACCACCGGCTCGGCGCTGGCGGCTAATTCATCATCCCCTCCCAATAACATGATCCGAAACATTACTTCGCGGGGATCATTACGCACCACCCGCAGAATCGAAAACGCAATGCGCAACGGTAATTCCGAGGACATTTTCCGGGCATCATCCGGGTCCACTTCCGGCAGCGTGATCACCTTGGCCAACTTTTGTAGGTTGGATTCAAGCCGGGCTATCAAAGCGTCGTCTTTGGTCTTGTCGCCACTCTCCAGCACGATAAATACCGCCGATTCACCGGCGAGAATCTTTTTGGCGATCTGCTGGCGTTGCGGCGAGTCGATCAGCAGGCCCGCCACCTTGGCGTCCAGCTTGCCCGCATACCAGGTATCTTTCTTTACGTCATAGGTCCGCTCGGGATAGTTCACCACCATCCAGGGCGTCACTTTGGTTTTCTGGGCTTCCCACAGCGTCTTCAGCTCCGGACTCAGGGGTTCCGCCGGATTTGTCACATCTACGATGGTCACTTCCAGATTGATCGGCACCTTGGCACTGGCACTCATGGCCAGCAGCGCATCGGCCACAGCTTTATCCTCGCCCTGTAATGGGCCCGTGTGGAAAATTGTCACCACGTGCGGGGAAGCCCGCCAGCGTTCCAAAGCATAGCGAAACACCGGCACCGTACAGCCCCATGCCGTCAGCCCACCCCCCAAGGTTAGGACCAAGAGACAAATCGCGATATTGAGATATTTCTTCAGCATATAAATAACCTTCAAGCAGCATCGGGAGTTCAAAATAAGACCCAATTAACGCCAACAAAGCATAGCGTACATAAAGAGTTATAGCCTAATATTCGCATTTTCGCAATGTCGGTTGAATCCTGTTCCATGGGGACTGCGCAGCTAATGTACATGACCCATCACCATGCCGATTACCACGTCAGCGATAACTCGCCTGCGGGCTGCCCAGCAGCAGGTCGCCATGGCCATCCAAGTACATCACGTTGATCCCGGAAGCGTGCTTACGAGTGTGAGGAAATGGTGCGCCCTGACGGAAGAAATCCGACACCACCCAACGCTCTGCAATGGAGGCTTTGGGTACCACCGCAGTACCGACCGGCATGGGATTATCCGGAAAACGTAGTTTACGCGGGGTAAAGCCCGGGTTACGCCAGGATAAGCCGCCTGATTTCTTGTTGGCTAAAAACGACCAGTAGACATACGAGATATTACCCGCCACCACATTATCCGGGGTATTGGTGACCAGATCGGTGCCTCCCACCGGGGTAAACGTGGTATTGGATGCGGATTCCTGCAATACATCCGCTTCAGGGCAATAAAATATCTTGGCGTCAATGCCCTGTGCCTTGGCCATCTCGATCAATCCCGGATGGCTGTTATGTTCGGTCGGCTCAATGGGGAAAAAACCCTTGGGGTCATTATTGGAATAGGTCATGCACATCAGGCCAATCTGACGTAAATTGGACCGACACGCTACCTCGCGCGCCCGCGAACGGGTACTGCCCAAAATGGGGATGGTAATCCCGATCAAAACTCCGATGATGGCCACCACCACCAGCAGTTCGATCAGGGTAAAACCACGGACCACCGGATCACGTCGAAAACCTAGCAACATCACGTACCTCCCTAGCTCTAAAAGCAACATCAATGGATCATTTACACCCCCAACCACGAGATAAACGGACTAATTCGGACTTTATTGCATAAATACATTTTTTACGGGTCTACCTCGAACCGATGGCTGGTTTGCGTAACAAGAAACCCTTTGCTACACCAAATTGACGCCAGAAATCAAAAAAATGTCGCCAATAGCCATTGTTCGCAGATGGGTTTCAAATGATAATTGTGGTTATTAGATTCACTCGACCATGCCCTGAGATCATTCTGCTTACGGGCAGGATGCTTCAAGGTATCAGGAACCGAGTCATGCCGACATTTCAGGCTTGGAAGGTGCAGCAAGCCCTGAATTCGAGAGTTGATTACTCACGCACCCCGTTCTTTTGAGGTAACACCATGCAACTACAACGTTACACCGGTAATCCCATCGTCATTCCCGGCGGACCCGCCTGGCGACAAATCGCCACTTTTAATCCCGGCGTGGTGCTCCATGAAGGCACCTTCTTCATGCTGGAACGTGCCGTCTCCAGCCTGGCACCGCTTTACTCACATTTTGGGTTGCTGGAAAGTAAGGATGGATTCAATTTCAAACTCAGTTCCGACCAGCCGGTCTTCACGGCCGCCATGCTGGGCACCCCGCGCGGCACGGTCGAAGACCCCCGGCTGGTCAAACTGGACGATTGGTTCTATATGACTTATGTGCACCGCAACTACGCCTCCAGTTGCTTTCCCAATGGCAAGAGCGTCCCCAACTACCATAACGTCACCGACGTACCCGCAGGCGATCCCAATAACTACCGCACGGGTCTGGCTCGCAGCCGCGATCTACGCAAATGGGAAAATCTAGGGCTGGTGACACCCGCTGAAGTGGATGATCGTGATTGCGTGCTGTTCCCGGAAAAGATTAATGGCCGTTACGCCATGCTCCGCCGGCCCTTGGACTATGTCGGCCCACAATTCGGCTGTGACCGCCCAAGTATCTGGCTGTCCTATTCCGACGATCTGATGAAATGGAGCCATCCCGAACTGGTGGCCAAAGCGGCGGATGTGGCCTGGGAAGAACGCAAAATCGGCGCTGCCGCCATTCCCATGAAAACCGCTGCGGGCTGGCTGGTTCTTTATCACGGGGTGGATGCTGCCGTCACCTATCGTACGGGCGTCATGCTGCTGGACCTGAACAACCCGGCCAAAGTTCTCGCCCGCGCCCCCGGTTTCATTATGGAACCCGAAACCTACTACGAAAAGTTTGGCCTGATTATCCCCCGGGTGGTCTTCCCCTCGGCCAATGTGATTAAAGATGGCATGGTTTACGTGTACTACGGCTGCGCCGACACGTGCATTTCCGTCGCCACGGTGGAGCTACAGAAATTGCTGGAGTATGTGAACCAATATCGCCTGTAAACACGGAGCCCCCATGCTGAGGACCCTAGGCTTTATAACGCTCGGTGCACTGCTGTGTACCGCGTCCGCCTATGCGGCCAAAGAACCGATCAAACCGCTGGAGATTGCCGGGACCAAGAGCGTGCTTGATCTCAAGTACCTGCCGGAATGGCGCTACAGCGGCGATCCTGCGCCCCGGCGGGATTTCGAATTAAAGCTAAACCTGTATCTGCCTCCGACCGAACCGGGAACCAAATTACCCTTGGTTATGTTTGTGCATGGGGGCGCTTACTCGGCCGGACATAAAGATGAATCCTACCCTAAGCCCTTATTTGAAATTTTGACCAAGAGTGGTTTTGCCGTGGCCAGTCTGAACTACATCCTGGTGAATAAGGGGATTTTCCCCCAAGTATTCTGGGATTTTGAGGATGCCAGCCGATTTCTTCGGCGTAACGCCGAACGTTACAATCTTGACCCCACCGCCTTCGGGGCCATGGGCATCTCTGCCGGTGGATGGTTGATCACTACTTCCGGACATGCGGATGGCGACACTTACTTCCGCCGGACGAATCAGGGGATTCATTTCAGCGAACTCAGCACCCCAAATTATGTGGACCCTAAAACTGTTTCCGGCGAAGATTCCTTCCTGCGCCCCATCCTTGCCGTGGAGACCGCCTATCCCGGCACGTATGGTCGTTTTCAGGCCATGGCTTTCGACTTCAGCCAAATGAACGAAACCGCGAATGGCTTCACCCCTGCCCTGCTGGAATTCGTCGGACAGGATTACACTCCCAAACACGTCAAAACCTTCGCCACCGTCGGGGTGAATTGGACCCCGGCCATCATGACGCATCCCAAATTTCATGGGAACCAGATTCACGTCCCAAAATTAACCAAGGATGACCAAGGTGAAGCCATGGCTAAAACCTTGGACGGCAAAGGCGATACCCAGTTGGCGGATGTTATCCGCGACTGGTTCAAACGCGAATTAATCGGACCGGAAGCCACCACCCCGGTACCGGAAATCTGGCCCGCAATGCGGTTGATCTCGGGCCCTACCGAAATTTCTATGATCGTCCCCGCCCCCACCATCCGGATCAACTACACCACCGATGGCAGTGCCCCCACCGATCAGGCACCGGTGTATACCCATCCCTTCAAGGTCGAACCCGGTACCAAGGTGCGGGCCATTGCCAGTATGGCTGGACGCAAGCCCAGTCATATCGTAACGGCTAATTTCCATCCCAGCCCGGTCCCCTTGACCATTACGGCCCCCTTGACACTGGATTTGCCTGCGGCTATCACGGGTAAATCCTATCGGGTGGAATTCAAAGCCAGCGCCGCCAACGCCCGTTGGTGCGTACAAGGTGATCTGCGCCCCTACACCCCCGACCGCTCCAAAACGATGTACTATCCCAACGGCATGCTTATGGATGGTAACGGCGTCTGGTCGGGAACCCCCACCACTCCGGGCGTGTACTGGGTACAAATCTGGGTAAACGACGGCCCCGGGCGCATTGCTGGATTCCGCAATTATCGCTGGACTATCACCGGCGCCCCGATCGGGCCGCAGAAACCCGATGAGGCCTTAACAGGTGATACCAATATAGCGATCGCTACGCTCAAGGGTTGGCGGGTAGAAGGGATCAATGATGCCCGTGACGCACTTCAGTCCGTCGGCATTCGCGCCGTATTCCAAGATGACGCCACCAGCCAGACGATGCTGCTCGTGCCAACGGCTTTTAAAGACGAGGCTAAACGTATCCTGACCGATTTTTCCACGGCACATAAACTCATGGTGGAATGGCCCAAATAATGGCAATTACATTGGCACATCGTACGCGCGTGATTGTTAGGAGATGTTTCAAAATGTCAGCCGCGAACGGTTCCTGATGCCTCATCCCCTATTGTGCAAATGCGAAAAATGGCTGCACGGACTGTTGGTTGCAAGGTATTACTTGGTATTGAAGGAGTAACTAAGGTGCAAAAACAAAATACCCGGTTTAGCATTCACAGCGGTTTCACCCTGATTGAACTGCTGGTGGTCATGAGCATCATCGTCGTGCTGCTGTTGCTGGTGCTGGCCATTGGTCGCAGTGTACGCCAAAAGAGCATGGTGGACGACACCAAAGCCCGGTTGAAAATTTGGCAAACCATCGTTTTGACCTATCAGTCCAAGAGTCAGACCCTGCCGTCCAACCACTGGGATCCCAACCAGGCCGGGGTGAACAACACCGGCCCCTATCACTGGTTTTATGATGAAAGCGGTGACCCGACCAATCCCACAGCACCAGGCAAGACTACCCCGATGCTGGTTCCCGTCATTCGTCGGCTCTTGACCAATTTGGGTCCCGATCTGGCCACCCAGCGCAATGACGCATGGGGGCGTCCGGTTTATTACCGTTGTTTGTGCGATGTTCGTGGTTTTGTTGATCCTTCACGCACCCGACTACAGCAGGAACCGTTCTTCTGGAGTCTGGGGCCCGATGGCAAAGCAAATTTCCTGGACCCGACCAACAAAGTCACGGACCCCAGCCAACCGGGCTACAGTCCCGACAATATCTACAACTTGGACAATATTTTCAGTTTTAATTGATTCCCTGACCGCACCCGCGATCAGGTGGTTTTTGGTGAGGCGTGCCAATGTCCTATATACCAACCAACCAGCCACGTAAGCCCGGCTTTACCTTGATTGAATTGATGGTGGTGATCGCCATCATCATCATTCTGATGCTGGTGGCGGTTCCGGCCTTGAATTCCATTTTTGCCAATGCCAGTCTGACCATGGCGGAAAATCAGATTCGGTCCACGATTGCCCTGGCCCGGGCGCAGGCCTTGCGCGACCGGCGTTCGGTCGGGGTGGTATTTTTTGAACCCGACGCCACGCTGGACCAGAATCAATTCAAAGACCGCAGCACGCAGAGCGAATGCACGGGCGTGCAGCTCATCGTTTATGACCATTCGCTGCTCGGGGTGGATTATTACACCCCGCTGGTGGCCAGCCGGGGACAGGGAAACAGCAGCCTGGTCTATCGTGCGGTGGACTACCTGCCTGTGGGGTTGCGGGTCGGCACCCTCAGTGATGTCAACGGTGCACCGTTACGCACGGAATTCTCCAGTCCCGCCACCAAGGCCCGGGTTATTCTGTTTGATTCCAATGGCCAGTTAACGCTGGCGGATCGTCTGGCTACCGGCACCGACGGACGGACCGAGTGGTATCTTAATGCCACCCCCGCGGATGCCACCTTGGGAATCAGTTCGCCGGGGTTTGTCATATATGACAGTAATAAATTGCGCAACAGTGTGGATATGTCACAACCCGCCGTGGTCAACGATTGGATTTTCCGTAACGCCAATTTGTATGTGGTTAATCCCTACACCGGAGGCATCATACGTTGATTCCGACCCCGACAACGAACTTGACCAACCGCTCCGCCCCACGCGGGATGACGCTGGTGGATCTACTTCTGGCGCTGGGCATTCTGGCTGTGGGCCTGTCCATGATCGCCACTGTCTTTCCGGTCGCCGCCGAACAGACGCGGGACGCGCTGGATCAGTCCATGGCCGTGGTAGTGGCCCGCAATGCCGAAGCTACGCTGCGGGCTTTGGCCGTCAGTAACGATTATCCCGTAACTGTGGCCAATAATTCCGCCACTCCCGAAAACACAGTTTTTCTGGCCCTGCCCGAAACCCTCCCCACCGACATCGGCTACCGGATCAAGAAGCTGGGACCGTCGGGAGAGCCGGGCCTGAATGTCTTTGCCTTGCGGATGGCGGACGGCGTCAACAACACTGCGGTGCCCGTTCCGGTGGGTGGGGTTTATCCTGGCCCGTGTTATTACTGGCGTGCGATTTATGCCCGCAATCCTTTGGCCAACCTGACGACCAGTCCGCTGTCGGGTAGCAACCGCATTCAATTGGTCATTTTAGTCTGTCGGACGTCTGATAATGACCAGTACGACCCCACGTCAACATTGCAGTTCTATCCTTCGGGTACTCTGGCCACCGGCGTTCCCGGTTGGAATTATGGCGAGGCCTGGGGACTGCTGAAGGCGAATGGTAGTGTGACGTATTCCTTGGGCGGCAACCTGACCAAAGATATGTGGTACGACCCCAATACCGTGTATGCCTACCGTACCTCCATCGAGGTGTTACCATGATGTCATGCCCCTCCATCCGCACCGGCCGACATTTCCGGGCCGGCTTTACGTTGATTGAAATGGTGGTCACCGCCGCGCTGTTGGTCATTCTGATTGCCATCATTGCGGTGATTTTCCGCACGGCCAGTGAAGCGGCGGGCACCTCACAGGTCATGATGGAAATGCTCTCTAATGTGCGTTCCACCCAGCAGTTGATAGACCAGGATTACAATGGCATTACCCGGCAGGGCTTTTTATCGCTCAAGATCAACGGGACCCCGGGTACCGATGCCGCCGATGAAATGGCATTTCTCTCGTTGGGTCATTTCCAGAACCGCATGGGCACTTCGCAGGCCACACCGTTTGTGGATCACACCGCCGCTCATGCCGCCGTTGTGTGGTATGGCCTGCGCCCGCGCAGTGGGGTCAACGAATATCTTTGTCGGCACACGCGGCTCTTGGTCGGAGGAAGCCCGCCGATGGCCAGCTACCCAGCCGTGGCGACTTTACCCTTGGCGAATCTGGGCACCATCAATCAATACCCCAATCCGGTATTGGTGGTGGCTTCCCCGGCGGACATCACCCAAACCCTGATGGCCTCGGGCACCCCGGACAAACAGGTTTCCCTGTGGCACGGCAACGGCAACAACTTGAATCCGCAGGCCTCACTGCAATTTGATACCAGCAACGTGAACAACACCGCCACAATGGTGTCATCCTATTACTCCATGCAGCCCGTGATGTTAACCGGGGCGCGGGAGTTAAATATCGAATATTGGAATGGGGCAGGTTGGACCCGAGGCGCTGCCCGATGGCATCCCCAGAACATTTCGGCCTGGCCGCGCATGTTGCGTGTCTCCATTCGCCTGGTGGATAAAGATGGCCGCGCGGGCACCCAGGGACGCTGGTTTACCCAGATTCTAAGTATCAAAGACTAAATTACGGTTTTGGAGGCAAATACGATGCGCTACCACCCCATCCCATCATCCGGCTCAGTCCGCCGTCGGGGTTCCGCGATCTTGCTGGCCGTGGGCTGTCTGGCTATGTTAGCTATATTGGCGACGGCCTATTTGATTTCCTCGCGTACGGAAAGTATCACCGCCGGTC
>JBAXGE010000005.1:0-37104 GCA_037139555.1 Phycisphaerae bacterium | reverse complement strand
TCGTGGACTTTTGGGATCAAGCCCGCTGGCCGGGGTGGTTTCGCCGGTTGCTCAAAGGGTGGTTGAATAGCTTTAGTGTGCACTATCGGCCGGAACTGCTGGAATATTTGCGGCGGGGTGCCGCGGAGGGGCGCTATACGCTGGAATTGACCTCGGTCATGGGACAGTATGCATATATCGCCACATTGAAAAAGCCCGCGGCGCGGTGATACGCGCCGGGGAACAGTTAACACATTGCCATCGGCTTATTCGCCCCAGGCTGTGACCGTGCCATCGTCATGGACCATGTAGAGCAGGCCATGGGCGGTGGCGAGGCCGTGGTCAATGACACCGGGTTTAACGGGGGTGGTGGAGACGATCTTGCGGCCCGCGAGATCAATAATCTGGAGGATTGATTCCGGGCGGTTCTGGTGGGGCTGACCGGCGCGCGGGGTATTGGTGGCATCCGGGGCCCATGCAATAATGGCGGTGTTACCGGCCAGAATCATGGCGGACGGGTCAAGTGTGCTGGGGCCGTATTGGGCGGGTTTGTTGACCAGCTTGCCACTTAGATCAATACTGGCCAGATATAACCCGACATTCGGAACTGCTTCATTGGCTTTCATGACGCGGGAGTCGTTATAACGTGAGCCGATCGGTACGGACGAATCGAAGAGCAACAGGTCGGAGGATTTCATCCGCAGGGCGACCGTGAATTTGCTGTTCCAAGCCGCCCGGCGGGGTGAGGCTTCGCCTACTCGATAGCCTTGCTTGCCCAGCACGTCCCCCGGGCCGTCAAAGTTGCCGATGGCGGAACGCAGCCACGGCGCGGCCATGCCCCAGTTACTAACCAACATACCGGAGAACGCGGGGGTCGGCGCTGCCTCGCCCTTTCTATCTACGGCGGGGCGGCCGCCTAGCAGGGCGGTACCCGTGCCGTCGGCCACGGTAAGACGTAGACCGGGCAATACTGCCACGGTGCCATCGCAGGAGGGAATGCCATTCTCCACCCGATTAGCCGTGAAGTAGACGCTGCTGCCGGTTGTGGTTTGGGCAGGATCCATGGCCACGGTTTCGCGGGTGCTGGCGATACTGCGCTGCCAGCGGATGGCGCCAGAAGTGGCATCCAGTCCCCAGACCAGCATGCCCCCATCAGCATCGGGATGATAACCGGCGGTGATGATGACTGTGCCGTTGGCCACGACCACGGTGCCATGGACCGGCCAGGCGGATTCGACCTGGCCCCAGGCGCCGATTTGGCGCGCGTTTCGGGCGGCGCAGAAACGCCAGACGATCTGACCGCTGGCCAGATCAAAACAGGTGACCCAGCCGTCGCGACTGCCAGCGTAGACGCGACCTCCGGCTATGGTGGGCGGGGTATCTATGCGGCCACCGACGGTGGCGGTCCAGACGGGTTTACCGCTGGTGGCATCGCGGGCATGAAGCCGGTGGGCGTCGGGTTCGGATACCAGAATGAGTCCGCCGGCGATGACCGGCGCGGAGAGCGGGCCGTTATACGCGGCGGTGGTCTGGACTTCACCCGCATTGGCGCCGGGATGGCGCGGGGTGGCGACGGTAACGCGCCAGTGTTCGCGCAGCGCGGTAGAGGTTAGTTCGCTGCCCGCCGCGGCGCGGCGTTGATCGCCCAGCAGTGTGGGCCAGTCGCCGGGGGCTTCCTGGCGCGTGGGCTTGGTGTTAAGTGCGGGGCCGGGCAGCAGACGCTGGGCATCGGGCAGCAGCGCACCGGGTTTTTGCCGGGACAGGGCCAGCATGCCACGCACCGGGGTGAAGCAACCGCAGACCTGGGGCTGGTAATAGAGCATGCCATTGGCGTGCGAAGCGGCGCCGCCACAGTTATTGCGAGCGATTTCGACGCGTTGGGCGGTCAGGTGGGTGCCGGCATCCCACGTGAGATAATGACCAAAATTGCTGAAGCCCCAGGCCGCGCCCCGGCCGTTATCGCAACGACTGTTGCCCATGCGCCATTCACCCAGCGAATTACCCGAGGCGGGATCGTAGAGCAGCAAGGAACTGCGGGTCAGCACCACCGCCTGGGGATACACCAGCAGGGAGCCGACGCCGGTGACGGCATCGCCCTCGCCGCCGGCCCAGCGCGTGAGGTTCGGCTTCAGCCACCGCGTGGCGCCGGTGGCGGCGTCGATGGCCCCGATGTCGATGCCGGTCTTCTCCAGTCCCTTGGACATGTTCATGTAGAAGGCCCCCTGCGCCCACAGGAACGCCGAAGCGGTGCGCCCGGGTGCCACGCCCTGGCCGTAGATCAGCGACGGCTCCAGATGGGCGAAGGGATAGGGGACGCGCCAGGCCTCGCGGCCATCGGCCAGACTGAGGCTGATGATTTCCGTTGGCCAGAAGGATGTTTCGCGGTCGCCAGCCATGTAGATGCCGGTATCCTTGGCCATGAGGATGCCCACGCGCCGATTGCGGGTATCCACGGCCGGAAAGGCTATATTGCGGCCCTTGCCGTCAAAGGTCCAACGCAGGGCGCCGGTTTTACGGTCCCAGCAGAGCACCTGATCGGCGCGGGCGAGCAACACCACATCATCCCAAACCGCCAGATTGCCGGGATGGGTGGGGCATTTTTCTGTTTTGGTCAGGGCGGGCAGTGTCCCGGCAAAGCGCAGGACTTCAGCGCCGGTCACCGCATCGAGTGCGACCAGCGGGCCCTGGTCCGCAGCCAACAGGGTATAAATTCGGCCCGCCAGATTGACCACCGGGCCATTGCGTTCATAGCGACCGGTTTTTGGGGCAGAATTTTTCGTCCAATTATGGAAGCCGTTGAACGCCGAGCGGGATAGCAACATATTACGCTGGGTGGCGGCATCGAATTGGGTGGTGAGGTGGATGTTGCCATCCACCAGGGTGTATTGCTGCTGGGCCATGCCAGCGGGTGATTCGCCGATCCACTGCAGGGCATTGGCCGGGCCGGGGACATTGTCGGTGGAGACGGGATTACCGGTGGCATCGCCATAGTAGTGGGACCAACTGCCGAAGGTGGCGGGTTTCGGGGCGGTGAGGGTGGTCCAGACACCCTGACGCCGGATGCGCAGCGCGCCGGTTTGGGGCACGACGACCCGCAGCAGGTCGGCATCGGAAGGGCAACGGGTACCGAGGGCATCGGCGTCAACCACCAGCAGGTCCACTAGAGAGTCGGCGTAGGGGAGTGGGGTGCCGGGGGTCCAAGTGCGAACGGTGGCCAAACCGTGGGTGGCGGGGGGGATGGCGGCGCGGGTGGTGGTGACCTCGGCGTCGCTCAGGGCCAGGCCTTGGACGACGAACTTGCCATCTTGGGCCAGGGTGCCCAGTGCGGCGCCGGGTTGGGTGGGGAGTACCACACACAGGCCGGTGGTGATGCCACTGGCGGTGACGGTAGCCGCGAGGCTGTCGGGAGTAGTTTGCGCGTGCAGGGGTGTGGGCAACCCCAGCGCGAGGATAACTGCCGTGGTGGCAAGGGTGAACTGCAAGGCGTTATGGGCGGATCGGGGCTTTAACATGCAGAGCTCTTGAATAAAAATAGGCATAAGGGCACGGCGACACTACTGCACCAGTGTCGTACAAGCAAGTATAACGTCATGGGGGTGGGGATATTACAGGGGTGGAGAGTAAATTATGAGTATTTTCTGGGGGGGTGAACTGGTGTGTGGGGAAGATACGTTTGGGCGAAAAGTATGGATTACCGACTAACCGCGATGCAGGCTATCACCATTCATCAGAGCGCAACAGTTCATCCAAATGCCGGGATAAACCCGAATAATTGGGGCTTGGGAGGGCTAGACTTACCCTAAAACATGCTTTGGCGTAAAATAATGGGCTTGTCGTCCCGTCGTTTGGGACCTATTTGAAGGATGTTACTATGCCCTTGCCTAAGGCCGATACCCTTGCTCCGGTTGCCGAGTTGTTGGCATGTTTGCGTGCGGATCAACAGGCGGTGATTCAGCCGCAGGGGCGCGAGGTGTTTATTGCCCGGGCGCCGGGGCGGTTGGATGTGATGGGGGGGATTGCGGATTACACGGGGTCGTTGGTGTGTGAGATGCCACTGGCCGAGGCTGCGGCGTGTGCGCTGCAGCAACGGGATGACCATACGCTGATGATTCATAGTTACAACCAGTCGGGGGCCGCGGGGCGGTTCCAGATGGCGCTGGGGGATTTTTCCGGTACGGCGTCGCTGCTGCCGCTGGCGGATGTGCGCAAGCTGTTTACCGGGGCGAATCATTGGGCGGGTTATGTGGCGGGGGCGTATTACATTTTACGCAAGTATCGGCATTTGTCGCCTCAGGCACTGGGGGCGAATATCGCGATTTATTCCACCGTGCCACTGGGGGGCGGGGTGTCGAGTTCGGCGGCGCTGGAAGTGGCGGCGCTGTCGGCGATTGTCGCGGCGTATCACATTGTGCTGGACCCGCTGGAACTGGCCGTGCTGGCCCAGCGGGTGGAAAATGAAGTGGTGGGGGCGCCGTGCGGGGTGATGGATCAGGTGACTTCCGCACTGGGCAAGGAAAACCAATTATTACTGCTGCATTGTCAGCCGCACACCATCGAGGGGTATAGTGCCCTGCCGGCGGGGGTGACGATGCTGGGGATTAACTCCGGCGTGAAGCATTCTGTGGGCGGGTCGGCGTATCGCGATACGCGCGTGGCGGCGTTTATGGCCCATGGTATCCTGCTCCGGCTGCTGAAGGATTTGGGTGTGGACCATGATCCGTTGCAGGGGTATTTGGCCAATGTGCCGGCGGAAGCGTACCGGCAGCGGATACGGGCCTTGCTGCCGGTGGAAATGCGCGGGCAGGATTATCTGGATCAGTACGGCCCAACGGTGGACAAGGTTACCAGTGTGGACCCCAACCGGGTTTATCATGTGCAGGCGGCGGCGGACCATCATGTATTGGAAGCGCAGCGGGTGCGGGATTTTGTGGCGCTGCTTATGGATACCAAGGCGGGCAGCGTCGAGAATCTGACGCAGGCGGGGGCGTTGATGCTGGCAGCGCATGAGTCGTATGGCAATAATGCCAAGCTGGGTTGTGCGGAAACTGATCTGCTGGTGCGTTTGGTGATGGCCCGTGGGCCCAAACAGGGCTTCTACGGGGCCAAGATTACCGGCGGCGGTTCCGGTGGGACGGTGGCGGTGTTGTGTCAGGATACGCCGGCGTGTGCGGCGGCGATGGGGGAGCTTGTACAAGCATATCAGCAGCAGACCGGAATTGTGCCGCAGGTGCTGCGCGGCTCGTCGCCGGGGGCAACGGAAGTTCAGGTGGCCAGGTATCCGAGTCAGGCCTTGCCGGGCTGAGTGCGGGTTTGAGAGTATTTATTACAGATGGGATAAATGAATTATGGTAAAGACACGATTTGCTCCTTCGCCAACGGGGTTCCTGCATGTGGGCGGAGCGCGGACGGCTTTGTATAACTGGCTATATGCGCGCAAGACCAAGGGAACCTTTGTGCTCCGGATCGAAGATACCGATCAGGTGCGGTCCACGGCGGAATCGGCGCGCGGGATTCTGGAAGATATGCTGTGGCTGGGGCTGCAATGGGATGAAGGCCCGGTGGTGGGCGGCGCGAAGAATGAATATTTCCAGTCCATGCGGCTGGACCTGTATAACGGGTATTTGGAGCAGTTGCGCGCCGGTGGGCATGTGTATGAGGCGTATGAATCACCAGCCCAGTTGGCGGAATTGCGCAAGGCCGCGGAACGCGAGAAGCGGCCGTTCCGTTATCGCAAGGATATGCCCGGGCGCGTGCTGGAAGCGCAGGCGGGAGTGGCGTCGGTGTTGCGTTTTGCCATGCCGTATCGGGATATCACGCTGCATGATGAAATTCTTGGGGATGTTACCGTCAAGGCGGAAGAGCATGACGATATTGTGGTGCGCAAGTCGGACGGGTTCCCCACGTATCACTTCGCGGTGATTGTGGATGATCATCTGATGGGTGTGACGCATGTGCTGCGGGCGCAGGAACATCTGATGAACACGTTCAAGCATATCGGGCTGTATGAGGCGCTGGGCTGGACGCCGCCGGCGCATGCGCATCTGCCGGTGGTGCAGAATATGGACGCCACCAAGATGTCCAAGCGTGATAAAGCCAAAGCGGCGCGGGCGGGTCTGCAGGCGCATGCCCAGAAGACCGGCGACAAGACGTATCAGGATGTGGCGGCGCTGGTGGGGATCACCACGCAGGAAATCGCCGACTTCATGGCACGCAAGAACGAGGATGCCGCGCTGGCCACGCGGCTGGCCACGGCGATCGGAGTGAAGGTGCCGGAAATCGAAGTGCAGGACTTCCGCAAGTCGGGTTATATGCCCGAGGCACTGCTGAACTTTATCGCGTTGGTGGGCTGGGCGCCGGGGGAAAACCGCGAGATTGTCAGCCGGGAACAGATGGTGGAATTGTTCGGCTTTGACGGGGTGCAGAAAACCTCGGGCAAATTCGACCGCAAAAAATTGGCGTGGATGAACGGCGAATATATCCGCCAGAGTAGTATCGAACGGCTGGAAGAGGTGCTGGCGCAGTTCAATGCGGTGACCGATTATCCGCTGAAAAATGCCGATGCTACTACCCGGCGGGCGCTGCTGGCGATGTATCAGGAACGCATGGTGTCGCTGGCCGAGATGGCGGAAAATAGCGATTTTTTCTTTATTGATACGCCGGTCTACGATACCAAGGCAGTGGAAAAACATATCCGCAACAATCAGGGGCAGGAATTCCTGACCCAGACGCTGGCGGTGTTGGAACCGGTGACAGACTGGACGCTGGCGGGGCTGCATGAACCGATGGAGCGGGTGTTGTCGCTGGGCGAAAAGAAGGGCGCGGCGGCCCAAGCGGTGCGCGTGGCCCTGAGCGGTCGGACGGTATCGCCGCCGTTACTGGAAACCATTGCGTTGTTGGGCCGGGAGTGGACACTGAACCGGCTGCGGGCGGGTATTAATCTTTGATCCGGACCAGACTTACGGGCCCATTGGCCTAGAATCAGCAAATAGGAGTTTATGTCATGATGGTACGTCGTACGCTGGGTGTGTTGGTGATGCTGAGTAGTATTCTGGCGGGGAGTGTGGGGGCGCAGGCCACCATGCCGACCACTGCGCCAGCGGCGTATGGCACAATTGCCGCGCGGCTGGTAGAGGAACCGAACCGTAAAGTGTTCCAGTTGGCCAATGGGCTGACGGCGATTATTCAGGTGAACAAGACCTCACCGTCGGTGGCGACACGGGTATATATCCGCGCGGGCTCGATGACCGAAGGCAAGCTGATGGGGTCGGGTGTCAGTCATGTGCTGGAGCATCTGGTATCGGGGGGAACCACGGACAAACGCGATGAAAAGACCGGCGCGCAATTGCTGCTCAAAATCGGGCATGACTCCAATGCCTACACCACAGTGGATCATACCTGCTACTTCATCAATACCACCACAGATAACTGGCCGGTGGCGCTGGACCTGTTGGCGGACTGGACGATGAACGCGAAATTCACCCAGACTGAATTTGATCGCGAATATCAGGTGGTGCAGCGCGAACTTGAAATGGGTGAGTCGGAAGCGAGTCGGGTCTTTGACAAGCTGGCTAGCACCAATCGTTATTTGATTCATCCCGCGCGGCATCCGGTGATCGGCTACAAGCCGGTATTTCAGGGATTGACGGCGCAGGACTGCCGGGATTATTACGGCCAGATATATATCCCCGAGCGGATGATTGTCTCGCTGGCGGGGAATCTGGATATTGCCCAGGCAGAGAAAATGATTCAGGAGCGTTTCGGGCAGAATCCGCCCGCGCGCAGCCCGGTGATCAATCTGCCAGCGGAACCAGTGGCAATCGCGCCGCGTACGACGGTGGGGCATGCCGATGTAAAGCAGGCCCGGGTGTTGTGGCAATTCCCCACGGTGGATTTGTTCCATCCGGATATGTATGCGCTGGACGTGCTGGCCACTGTGCTGGGCGATGGCGATTCGTCCCCGTTGGCGTTGGCGCTAAAGGATAAGACGCAGTTGGTGACCAGTGTGGAAGCCTACAGCGATACGCCCAATTACGCGGCGGGGGCGTTTGATGTGTCGGTGCAACTGACCAAGCCGGAAAATTTCCCGGCGGTGCGGGCGATCGTGCTGGCAGAAGTTGACAAATTGATCCAACAGGGCGTGGAGCCCAAGCTGATCCAGAAAGCGATCAATCTAACCCGTGCGGGTTTGGTGCTGGGCCGGCAGACGGCGGAACAGTTGGCCAGTTCTGCAGCCCGCAATTACATGAGCACCGGGGATATCGGTTATTCGCAGCTTTATCTGGAACGGTTGAAAAAGGTCACACCGGAACAGGTGCAGGCCGTGGCCCGCAAGTATTTGCGGACCGAAGGTTTGCTGACCACGGTGCTACTGCCCAAGGATGTGAATGAGTCGGTATTGGGCAAAGATAATGTCGCCGCAGCGGGGTGGATTCAGGAACCCTTGAACCGGCAACGGCTGGAAAATGGTATCACATTGTTGCAGCAGCGGAATAACGCGGCCCCGCTGGTGTCGCTCTATATGATGATTCCCGGCGGGTTGTTGGCAGAGACCCCGGCCAATAACGGCATCGGTGTGGCCATGACGCAACTGATGCTGCGCGGTTCAGCGCACTATGACTACGCCCGGATTGCGGAGTTCATGGATACCACCGGCACCCGCATCAGCATCGGCTCGGGCAACAATTATTACTCGGTCAGTATGACCGTGTTGAAGGAACACGCCCAGCCGGCGCTGGCGCTGTTGGCGGATGTGCTGACCCAGCCGAAGTTTGAGCCGAGCGATTATGAAAAGATTCAGCCCGGCTTGCGGGCGGCGGCGGGGCGGATCACCGAGGATTGGGCCGGTGAGGCGATGAGCTTTCTGCGCAAGAAGTTTTATGCCGAATCGCCGTATCAGATGCACCCGAACGGTACGCCGGAAGTGTATGGCAAACTGACGGCCAAGGATTTGCAGACGCATTATGAAACCTACTTCCGGCAGAGCCGGGGGACTGTGGTGGCCATCATGGGCGATTACGAGCCCACGTGGGTGGAACAGTTCAACCAAAGTTTGAGCGGCTTCAAGGCTTTGCCCACGACGTTGGCGACCAAGAGTGTGGCCGGGCCGGCGGGGGTGTTTGAGCAGACCACGCGCAAGAAGACCGGCGCGGTATTCATCGGTTATGGCCCGGGGATGACCGCGACCAACGAAGAGCGCTTCGCCATGACCGTGCTGAAGACCATGCTGGGCGGGTACAATTCGCCGGGTGGTTCGATGTTGCATGAGTCGTTGCGTGGTCAGGGGTTGGTGTATACGGTTCAGGCGACGGGACAGTTTGGGGTCTTGCCGGGCCTGTTTGGGATTATTGCCTTGGGAGAAGCTGACAAAACCGATAAGATTCAGACTGAGATCGGGAAGATTGTCGCGGATGTGCAGGCGGGTAAATTTTCGCAGGCCCAGTTTGAGCTGGCGAAAGAAACCACGATCGCCGGCCAGAAGCAGGGGGCCGAGACTATGGCGAAACAGGCCCAACAACGGGCGTTTGCTGAGGCCTTAGGTCTTGGATATGAAGAGGAAGACCGCTTTGCCGACAATATTCGCAAGGTAACGCTAACACAAGTAGTTTCAGTTGCTAATAAATATCTAACCAATCCCGTGGTGACGGTGACCAAGCCGGCGACAAAATAATATTTTCAGCTTTGCGGGGTCCCCGCGGGCGGATAAGATGAGAGACGCTTGAAACCTGATTGGCGCCCTAGGGCGTCGCCGGTTCCGGCCTGGGCTGGCGCGTCGGGCCAATCATGGGTCGGTCTAACGCGCGGGCCACCAACTCTTTGACGGAGTATCAGGACACCAGTTCCGGATCGGCGCTATGTTCAAACTCCCCGAATTCATTCCGCAACGGCAGATCTGGATCAGCAGCGCGCTGGTCCTGATCACCAGTGTGGTACTGTTGTTTCTGGGGTGGATGCTGGCGCAGGGGAATGTCCAGCGCAACGAGGTCAACCAGATTCTCAAAGCCAATACGGATATGGTCAAGGAGTTATCCAATACCATCCATCAGATTCAGTTGGAGCGGGCGTTGGCGTGTCAGGCCGGATTGGGCGGGGAGTCGGCGCAGGCTGAGTTTAGGGCCCAATGGCAGCGTACTGATGCCGCGTATGTGAACTTGGCGACGGCACTGAGCCCGGCCCGGATCACTGAAAATACCAAACAAGTCTGTTTAAGCGAAGCGAAACGACTGCCGCAGTTGCGCCAGCGGGTCGCCACCAGCAATGATGTTCTGGCCATCTTTGGCAGTTATCGGGAGG
Organism: Phycisphaerae bacterium; assembly: GCA_037139555.1. Lineage (GTDB taxonomy): Bacteria > Planctomycetota > Phycisphaerae > WQYP01 > WQYP01 > JBAXGE01. The sequence goes on along the minus strand of JBAXGE010000005.1, from coordinate 26,835 downwards.
TGCTGGATAATCACATGGCCACGGTCGCGGCGGCGGCGCTGGTGTTGTCGGACCGAGGGCATGGACAGGTCCTGACCAAAGTTTATCTGCTCATGCAACTGCAGGAAAATGTAGACGCTTTCCGCACCCTGGGCAGTGCCATCTTCACGCTCAAGCACGTGCCCAGCGTCGAATGGCGGATAGAATTGATGCACTATGCCATGGAGATGGATGCCTACGCGCGGTCACCGCTGATGCAGATGGGGGAAGATGCCACGCTGGCGCTACGGGATTTGCAACGGCTGACGGCCTGGCAGATCGCCACCGACACCATTCGGGAACTGGCCGCCGGGCAGGTACCCTTGCTGGAAAATTCCAATATCAACAAATTCACCCAGCAGACGCTGATTCTGGACACCAATATTGTGCAGATCAGCAGTCAGGAATCGGCCAGCCTGTTGCGCCGGGCGCAACGCATCAGCAAGGAAATCCGTGATGAGTTCATACTGAGTGTGATATTTCTGGCGGTGGGGCTGGTCTCGGCCTGGGCCACGGTGATGTTGACCTGGCGTGCGCTGGTGCAAAATCGGCAGAATCTCAAGCATCTGGCCGATCTGCATAGCACCCGCAACGCCATGGATCAGCATGCGCTGGTTTCCATCACAGACCGCCAAGGGGTGATTCTGGAGATCAACGATGCGTTCTGCCGGGTAACCGGTTACCAGCGTGCAGAATTGCTCGGGCAGACCCATCGGATCATCAATTCCGGGATGCACGCGCCGGAATACTTCCGGCAGATGTATGAAACTCTCCAGGCGGGACGTACCTGGCAGGGCGAACTGTGCAATCGCACCAAGGCCGGGCAGATATTCTGGGTGGATTTGACGATTGTGCCCGCCTACGACGCCTATGGGCAGATGCAGCGTTATATCGCCGTGGCCACCGACCGGACCGAAGCCAAGCGTATGCAGCAACAACGCGATGAGTTGCTCACCCGAATGACCAATATTTCCCAGCGCGTGCCGGGGGTATTGTATCAGTTCCAGATGTTCCCCGATGGCCGGGCGGTATTCCCGTATCTGAGCGAAAAGGCGGAGGAACTATTCGGGATCAAAGTGACGGGCGGGAGCGTGGATGCCGATGTGCTGTTCCAGAGAGTCGCGCCCCAGGATGTGGGGCCGATGAAGCAGTCCATTGTGGAGTCCATGAACGCTTTGACGCCTTGGGAATGTAATTTCCGCGCCAATCATCCGACCGCCGGGGTGCGCTGGATGTCGGCCACGAGCATGCCCCGGCAGCAAACTGATGGCAGCATTATCTGGTACGGTTACTGTCAGGATGTGACCTCGGCGATGCAGTTGCAACGGCAACGGGATGAACTGCTGGCCCGGTTCACCCAGATTGCCCAGCGCGTGCCGGGGGTGTTCTACGAGTTCCTGATGCACAGCGACGGGGCGATGCGTTTCCTGTACATCAGTGATGAAGCCCGCACCAAAGAAGCACTGGGGCTGACGGCCAACGATCTCTATCAGGATGCACGCCGGCTGTTCGCCCATGTCCATCCCGAAGATCAGGAGGCCCTGTTGGGGTCGATCCAACGGTCTTACCAACAACTCAGTCCGCAACAATGTGATTTCCGGATGGTCTATCCCGCCTCGGGGCAGACGTTGTGGTTCAGTTCCTACTCCACCCCGCGCAAGCAGGCGGATGGCAGCGTGGTCTGGTACGGGTATGCCCAAGATATCACCGCGCGCAAGGAAACGGACAACCAGTTGCGCGAAACCGAAGGGCGGTTCCGCCGGATGGCGGACGATGCCCCGGTGATGATCTGGATGGCCAATATGCTCGGGGAATGTATTTACCTGAACCAAGGTTGGCTGAAATTCACCGGGCGCAGTTTGAATCAGGAATTGGGCTATGGCTGGGTCGAAGGAATTCATCCCGAGGATCAGGAACGCGTGGTGATGGCCTTCCGGGAGGCCAACGCGGCGCGGCACAATATCAGTGTGGAATATCGGCTGCATCAGCATGAATTGGGCTTCCGTTGGGTGCTGGATACGGGCACGCCGCGGTTCAATCCCGATGGCACTTTTGCGGGTTTCATTGGGACCACGATTGATATTGACGAGCGCAAACGCGGGGAACAGATTCTGCAGGAGGCCCGGCAACGGGCGGATGAGGCCAATGAGTCCAAGAGCCAATTCCTGGCCAATATGAGCCATGAAATCCGCACCCCGATGACCTCGATTCTGGGCTTTGCCGATTTGCTGCTGGATACCGATGTGCCACCGGCATTGCAGCATGATTTTATCCAGACCATCCGGCGCAACGGGCAACATCTGCTGGCCATCATCAACGACATTTTGGACATTTCCAAGATCGAAGCCGGCCGGTTGGATATTGAGATTGTGACCTTTGCACTACAACCGGTTGTGGCGGACGTGCTGGCGATTATCCGGGACCGGGGGAATAACAAGCCGGTCAATATCGAGGTGGAAGGCGCCACCGACATGCCCGCAGAAATTGCCACGGACCCCACCCGGCTGCGGCAGATTCTGATCAACCTGTTGGATAATGCGGTGAAATTCACCCCGCAGGGCCGCGTGCTGCTCAAGCTGCATTATCAGGGCGAGCAAGACCCGGCCCAACTAACGATGGAAATTCAGGATACCGGTATCGGGATGAGTGCTGAATTGGTGCAACAGTTGGGCCGGCCCTTTACCCAGGCAGATGCCTCCAGTACCCGGCGTTATGGCGGCACCGGATTGGGGCTGTCCATTGCCAAACGCTTGACCGAGTTATTACTGGGCAGCTTTACCATCCAGAGCGAATTGGAGGTAGGCACGACCATCGTGGTTACTTTGCCGGTGGGGGCGGGACAAGCTGTGCCACCACGGACTGAGGCGGGGTCCGATGCCGCGCCGACGCCGTTAGTTCCGCCGCGCCCCGCACTGCTGGTGGGCAAGCACGTCCTGCTGGCCGAGGATGGGATGGATAATCAACGGTTGCTCCGCATCATGCTGGAGAAACAGGGCGCCAAGATTACGCTGGTAGAAGATGGGCTGAAGGCGGTGGAAACCGCGCAACAGATCCCGGATTTGGATGCGGTATTGATGGATATCCAAATGCCGGAACTCGATGGTATCACGGCCACCCGGCGCTTGCGGCAGTTGGCTTTTCGCCAACCGATTATCGCGGTAACCGCGCATGCCCGGCCCGAGGATCGCGCGCAATGTCTGAAGGCGGGTTGTAATGAAGTGGTGACCAAGCCGATTGATTTTGAGCGGCTGGTGAATCTCCTGACCCAGCTTTGGAGCCAACCGACACCGCCGCTGGCGCCACCCGCGGAACCGACGCCGGAACCGGATGATGAGGAGTTGCCGGGCACCGCACATGGTTTGGTGTATCAGCAGGAACGCATGCTGTTCCTGGGGTCCATCCCTAAGAAGCTCGAGGCCATGCGGATGGCCTGGGAGGCGCGGGAATACTGGTTGTTAATGAAGTTGGGGCAGCAATTATCGAATGCGGCCGGTAGCTTTGGTTTTGTCACCATCACTCTGGCGGCGGAACATCTGGAGGTGACCATCGCCAACGAAGCCTCGGATACCGATGTTAAAGTCGCTCTGGAGACCTTGTGCGAACAGGGCAAGCAGCAGATGACGACCATGGAATAATCAGCCCGGGTTGCCGGGGAGATATTTGGGGGGATTGTGGTCGTGGCCGGTGGCCAGCGTGGTGATGGAGCCATCAGGATTCAGGATGTTGATTTGGCCATCAATGAGGGCTTGGTCGTCTGCGAGCAGTTGCCGGGTGGCGATGGTGCCGGCAATCTTGCCCGTGCGGGCGACTTCGACCCGCTGGGTGCCGATGACGGTGCCCATGACCCGCCCGGCGATCAGAATGGTGGCGGCCTGGAGGGTACCGGCAAAGCGGGCGTTGGGTTCAACCATGATGGTACCGCAGGTAGTAATTCGCGTTTGCGGTGAGTCCCCGCGGACGACAATATCTTCCAGGCGGAGGTGTTTGTGGCAGCGGGGGCAGCGGGTGTTCAGTGCCCGCATGGGGACGCGTGTGGCATGGCCACAGAAGGGGCAATCAATATCCCGGGTGGTGCCAGATTTACGATCTTCGGGGCGTCGGGCAATGTCATTCCAGTCGGAAATAGGCAATCGGAGCAAGGGTTTGGGCATGAATGAAGACATCGGAGCATCCTCCTGAAAGCGTCGCGATGGGGTTGCAGGCGGGATTTTTTTGACCTGCAACCGAAACCTTTGGCAGACATCCTGTCTGTTTATATTACGCAACTTACGCAAAGACGGCAAGTTAGGTGATGCATTACACCTAAAAAAGAAATTTATTGGATTGAACGTAAGGGGGGGGGCGTGTGGGGGATTTTCAAGAAAAATAAATATTAATATTTTTTGCTAGGCAATCACAAGTCCATCGGTTACCATAATCTTCTGTTGGTATGGCTGCCGGAACGAATCGGTTGCGTGCACTGTTAGTGTCCCGCTCTTGTTCTTCAGAAGCCTTCCGCTTCTCGGGTCGGAATGTAGGGCCCCTTTCACATAGACCGTGAAAGTAAAAGAACAGGTCGTGCCCCGATTCATTAAGGAGTCAACCATGGGCAAGAAGTTGTATGTCGGAAATTTGAGCTATAACGTAAATAGCTCGCAGCTCGAGACGATGTTTGGCGAGCATGGCACCGTGGTCAGCGCGCAGGTCATCCAAGACCGCGACACTGGCCGTTCCAAGGGTTTTGGTTTTGTCGAGATGGGCACCGATTCGGAAGCCCAGAACGCCATTGCCGCCCTGCATGGCCAGCAGAATGACGGTCGTCCTCTGACCGTTAACGAAGCCAAGCCCCGCGAAGAACGCCCCCGTGGCGGTTTTGGCGGTGGCGGTGGTGGTGGTGGTGGCCGCGGTGGCAGCAAGCGGTATTAATATCCGCTTCGTCTCCATGACGTAAAATGAGCGGGGCAGGTCTGCAAAGACCTGCCCCGTTTTATTTTTGCGCTGGGTACGCCAGTGGGGTGGATTTCGTCTGGCGCGGCGCTGGGGAGGGGGCCATAAATTTTTACGTATGGGACTGTGAATCGGGGCAGTCAGCGGACACGGTGGCGAAGGGACTTACGCACGGTGCCAATGAAAAAGGTCCACGAGTGTGTTACTCGTGGACCTTCAAATTCGACCGGGCCCGACGGGGCTCGAACCCGCAACCACCGGCGTGACAAGCCGGTGCTCTAACCAATTGAGCTACGGACCCTGCGAAGTCCAAGAGGATACTAAAAATCCCAAATAAGTCAATCAAAACGCAGTGGTAAGGCGCAGAAAAATGCCCATCACGAGGATGGGCATGGGTTAAATGGGCTAAAAGCGGTGAATCTTACTTATTCGAATTCGGGAAAATTTCCGTGTCGCCCGGACGCATGGGAGTATGCGTGGCGGGATTACTCGGCTTGACTCCGGGCTTGGTCGTGGTGATCTTGGGGGTCTTGGGGGTCTTGGGGGTTTCCTTGCCCAGATTCGCCGGCGGTACGACCGGAGTCAGTACGGGTGTTTCGCTGAACTGGCCCGACTTGAGGAACAGATAGTACAGATGGCCCTTGTTGTAGACCTTGCCGGCATCCAGCCCGGCCTTTTCGCCGATTCCCAAATAGATGTCAGCCCGGCCGGCCGCCCGAATAGCGCCGCCGGTATCCTGATCAAGCAGGAAGCCACGATACGGGGTCACGGCACCCGTTTGATCGGGTTTCTCCGCCGTGATGAAGGTTAGCGCGGCCCGCGGGAAAATACTCTTGTCCGTGGCCAAACTGCGTTGCGGTGTCACTTGCACGCCCAGGGAACCACTGGGCCATTCCTTGGGATCGTATTCCTTGAGGAACGCGAACGAATCATTACGCATCACGTAGTCGTTGAGTTCGGCGGGATGCTGCTTGAAGTAGTTGATGACGGCGGGGAAGGAAAGTTTCTTCTTTTCAATCTTGCCATCTTTGACCAACTCCGCGCCCAGACCGCGATACTCGCCGCCGTTCTTACCGGCGTAGCCGATAAACAATTCTTTACCATCGGGCTGGATCACTTTGGCGGAACCTTGGACCTGGATGATGTAGGGCTCCAGCGGATCTTTGAAGTAAGCGAGTTCGAGGCCGCGCAACAGATTGCCGGCGACGATTTCTTTACGGGTGGGATACGGCCGCATACTGCCATCGGGCAGGCGTTGGCCTTTGATTTCACCAGTGACCGAATCGCTGATCAGATCATTGGGACGACTGTAAACCGGATAACGATATTCCGGCGTTGGCACTTTGCTGCCGTAGTAGATGGGTGTGTAGTACGCGGTGAACCAAACGTCGCCCTTGCGGTTGTAGCCCTTGGATTCGTAGACATCATACCGCGCCAACAATTGCTGTTGAAACGCATCACCATTGGGCAGCGTGTTCAGCAGCTTCTTGATATCTTCCAACGAGGCGACCACCTGGCTGTGGGTGATCGGGCCGCTGGGGAAGAAACGATGACTGGACGGCGCGTGCATGTATTGCAGCGATTTATCCACCGCACGTTCCAGACCTTCCTTGTCATTGAAGGCCGAGCGCATGTCGGGATAATCCTTGGGATCAAGTTTTACCAGACCCCACTCGCCGGGGGCCAAAGGCCGATCCACATCTTCGTCCGTCAAACCATCAATGATGGTGGCCTGATCTGATTTGCATCCGAGCATCTGCATCCCGGCGCAGGTCATTAAACCCAACGCCAACCACGTCAAGAATCCACGTCGCATGAGCATCCCTTTCGGAAAAGTCCCTTTTTACCGCAGGGTAGTGAGGGTGTCAGAATCCTGACACGTCAGATATTATCGGGCAAAAATGCACGTAAGCAAGAAGAAACACGCCGTGGTAAAAAATTTTGTCCTATCCACGATCAGGGATTGGGCTGGTTCAGACGGCTAAAGTACGCTTTAACGGCATCCGAAAACCCCTTGGGCATCGGACCGCTAAGGGTGCTGTCCTGGTCGCGTGTCTGCTTTTCCGGGCCCTGGGGCCGGGTGTCCAGCACCACGTGCATGTATCCCCCGGCGAGGACCTTAGCGGTATTGAGGCTTTCCACGGCTTCCTGCTGGTAACGCAGCGCGTTCTGGTATTGGTTCTGTTTGAGCGAGCCTTCGGCTTTTTGCATGTATACCGCGGATTCGATGAGTTTGAAGTTATTAAAGCCCACGGCCCGGCTCTTGAGGGCCAGACGTTCGGCTTCATTCCGCAGGGCAGCCTGCTTGCCAGCCATACGCTGGAGTTCCTGTTGCTGGCCTTCGGGGGCGGGCCCTTCCAGGCCTTCACCGCTGAAGCCACCGCGTTTACCGCCGCCGGTGGCCCCGCCAGCGGGTTCTTTGCTCTTGTCCTGAACGGTCCCGGGGGCGAAGGGTTCATTGGTCATCCGGGTGGGGGTCCGGCGTCCGCCTTTGCCTTCGGCTTCGGCGCCGACCATTTCCCCGCTGGCCCGGCCTTCGCGGCCTTCTCCGCTGCGGCCTTGAATTTCATTGTTATTGGGCAATTGGTTGCCGGTGACCCCCTGGGCGGACATATTGCTCATCGGACCATCGGCGGCATCCCAGCCGGCACCTTTGTTGAGCGAGTCGGCGAATTTGCTGCCCATGTCTTCCATGGCCTCGGTGACGTCTTCTTCATTGTCCATCAGGTCGCTGACCATATCCTGCAACTGCTTGGGCAGTTCGGCCATATTCTGGTCGTTCTGGCCGACGGGTTCTTCCATCTGCCATTGGGTACGGTCGGGGGCATGTTGCAGCCAGCGTTCGATATGCTCGGTCAGTTTTTCGGCGGACTCCAGCCCATTGGCTTCCATGGGCGTGGCGATTTCCTGGGCTTTTTTGGCCAGAGCATCTTTGGACATGGCCAGTTCCACCTTCATCTGGATGAGTTCTTCCAGCAGGGCGGCATTGGACTGGTCCTGTTCGGCGATTTTACTCAGATCCACCATGGCCTGATTGAGGAATTTTTCCCATTTGTCTTCGATGGCCAGGATATTCTCGAGTTTTTTCGCGTCCAGGTTGTCGTATTGATCTTTGGGCTTTTTGGCCAGGTCGGCGGTGACCTCCATGACCATCTTTTGTTCTTTTTTGAACTCCTGCAGTTGTTCGGCGAGTTTCTTCCAGGCTTCTTTGGCGCTGTTGGGAATATCACCGCCGGTGGTGGTGTCGGGTGCGACGGTGGTCTTGGAGGCGCTGGTCGCGATGGCGAGGAGGCTTTCGAGCACATCAATGATGCGGCGCTGATGGGTGAACAGCCGGTTGCCCACTGCCGGGAGGGTACGGATATCGCCCACTTGAGTGAGGTCGGTGGCGACCTCGTTGGCCTTGAGGGCATCATCCTGTAAGAGTATCTGCAATGAGCGTTGCACCATTTTCATGGAGCCATCGAAGGCGGTGGTGGTGACGATTTTGTCGAGTTGTTTGTAGATGCCGCGCTGCTGGGCCAAGACGTCCAGGGCCAACGGTTTCAAGGTGTCGATTTTGGTCACTTTCTGCATGGTTAAGGCCTGTTGATGAGTGGTGACCTGACGCTGGAGCAGGGCGGTGAGTTGCTTGCGCAGTTCATCCCACGCCTGGGTGGCAATCTGTTTTTGTTGTTGGGAATCGGCGACGGTGACGGTGAAAATCGTACTGGTGCCTTCCTGTGCACCCAAGGGTGGCGTGGCCTGAGGGATATTGCGTTGATCCGAGACCACGATGCGATAACGCAGCGTATCGCCCACGCGATAGGACTTGGCGGGCAGATCGAGAGTGTAGCGCAACTGCGCGGTTTTGGGCGCTTTGGCTTGATCCGAGGTCAGTGGCCAGTTATGAATCACACGAAATGGCCCATCGCTACCCGACGCAATTTCCAGACGGGCGCCAGCCAGTCCAAAGTCATCCTGGGCATGGGCCAGTAACTCCAACCGGCTATCCGGGGGCACCGTGACATCGCGGCCCGGCTGGGCAATCAGCACCCCGGGAGCCCGATCGGGATTGGCGATGAATTGGTAGCCGGGACTGGTGGCGGGGTCGGGACTGCGTTTGAGGGGCCGGCCACTGGTATCCACCATCAACAAGGCCCCGACAGTGTCTTGCAGGATATTGAGCTGGCCCGAGAACGAGCGCTGTTCGGTATTCTGTAAGGGCAGCGGGGAATCGTTTTGAATCCAAAGCATCTTGGCCACATGCTGATCCAGTGTGGCTGTAATTCCGATCTGGCTGCCCAAGGGCACCGTGATGGACTTGGGTGGGAGCGTGGCTTCGGCATCAGTCCAGGTCAGCGTTTGTGCCGGCAGTTGGGTATACGCGGGGGGGGTGAGTTGCCACACTAATGAGTCGAATTTGATCTGCGTCAGCGCTGTGATGGAATATTTCGTGGTATAGCTGTCGCCCACCACCACATAGTATTCGAGACTCTCGGCAACCGCAGGCAACTGGTAACGGTACTCACTGGCGGCATCGCCATAAATTGCCATGGGTTCCGCCACTTCTTTGCCGGACGCATAGCGCAGATGCAAGGTGGCGGTGGGGAGCTCGTCATCGGCGCGGCGCACCCGTACCGAGAAATGAACACTTTGACCGAGGTAGACGCTGTCGTTGCCGGGGCGAACGGATTCGATCACGATATGGCCCGTACGGGGTATAAAGGACCAGGGTTGTAGTAGGACCAATAAGCCATGGCGCAGCGCGTACGGGGCCGACCAGCCCACGGCCAACAGGACCATGAGCAGAACTCCGCACCAGCGCCACGGACGCAGGTAATGACGCCAGCGGATATTGGCCGCCAAATCCACCCGTCCAAGCAGCAGGGCGATCTGTTCCAGTGACGCTGCGATCCAGCGTTGCGCGGTGGGGTTGTCTGTGGGGGCGTCGTTGCGGGAGAGCAGGACGGTATTGATCATCACATTGTCGAGCGCGAAATTGTTGCGGGTACATTCCAACTCGATCCAACGGGCAATTTCGGTGGTGGGTAGACTGCGGAACAGCGGACCATGCAGATAGCGTAGATAACTTATGGCCCACAGACTAAGGACCACGACCAAGGCCGTAAGTCGTGCGGCAATCGGGAGGGGGAACATTCCACAAACCAGAACAACCGGCAGGCTACCCCCGACGGCTAATAGTATGAATTTGGCCAATCCCCGGGCGATCAGTGCCCGGCGATAAAGACCACCGAGAACATCCAATTGACGGTAAACAACCGTGGTCGCATCGGTGAGATTTTCGATTTGGGTCGTCAAGCGTACTCCATCGTTTGCGGGACCATAAGCTTAACGATCATACCCATTGTATGTTGCGACGATGTACTGATTTACGAAAAAGCCCCCGGCGTTCGGGGGCTGACGTAGACTAAGGAATATCGTAAATACGAATCAAGTCTGGGTTGCCACCTGTATTTCGACTGGTTGGCCCTGTTTGATGATCCGGGCCGGGGTCCCAACAACAGTGGCATAGGAGGGAACGTCGCGGATGACGGTGGCGCCCGCACCGACAATAGCACCCACACCGATACATACCTGTTGGACCAGAATCGCACCCGCACCGATAAAAACATCGTCACTCACGCAGACCCCGCCGGTGAGTATGGCGCCGGGTGCAATATGGACATAATCGCCCAGTTGGCAGTCATGGTCCACAATAGCGCCGGTATTGATGATGGCCCCCATGCCGGTATGGACGCCAGGGCCAACGACGGCGCCCGCCATGACTACCGAGGCATCACCAATTTTCGCTTCCGGTGACACAATCGCGGTTGGGTGGATCAAAATAGGGAGGCGGAGGTTCGCTTGATGGGCGGATTCGGTAAACTCCCGGCGTTTACGGTTGTCGGTGATGGCCACGATGGCGCGGTGAAGGTGGTAAGTCTTGGCATAAGTTAACGCCCGACTGGTGGGTCCCATAACTTGGAAACCGCCAACTTTTTTACCTTGGAGGTCGGGATTATCGTCCACAAAGCCCGCAACAGGGCCCATTCCAGCCCGTTCGAGCAGTTCCAAGAGCACCCGCGCGTGCCCACCGGCACAATAAACAAGAATGGACATGGCCACCTCCGGAGGAATATGAAATTATAAAAAAACCTCTTCACCAACGTTCGAGGCAGAAAACGACTTGATATACGCAATATAACTGCCCGGGTGGTGTGAACCAAGACAAATCAGCCTATTTTTTGGTCGGCAGGGCAGGTTGGGCTGATAAACCTGCCAGGTTAAGGTTGCATGTTGGGCATGATAGGGTTAAAACATGGCAGCTTATCGAGGCGCCAGCAGGGGAGATTTATGGCTCATCTCCGCTGGACGTAGTGCTAACAGACGGTAGAATAGACAACTTATGGACGCAAGTTTATTCGTCCGCGTAATTTATCAGGGCCTATTTTGGAGCAACGTAATGACGAAGCAGAATCATGACCAGACTCATACTCGGTCGCAAGGCATGGCCCGTCGGGTATTGGTGGGATTAACGCTGGCAATCAGTATGGCAGGTTTGGCGGGTTGCGAGACCATCGGCGACTATCTGAATCTGCGTAATTCGCTGCTGTCGCCCAATGAAGTGGGGCGTTTTGATAAAGACAATCCGTTCGGGGCCGGTGAAGTCAAGCCGGTGCGTTGGCCGATTCTGGATCAGATTGATGCAGTGGATGAGCCTATGGCAAAGTGGTCCATGGCGGCGGATCCCACGGCGGCAGACTTGGTGGTGGAATCCAAGGAATATCCCTTGGGTAGCGGGGATGTGATTCGCATTTCGGTGTATGAATTGTTGGCTCCGGGCATGGAATTTCTGGTGGAACGCCAGATTAACGACTTGGGCTTTATCACCATGCAGAACATGGGTTCGGTGAAAGCCGCGGGTTTAACTCCCACGGAATTGGAGCAGAAGTTGGCGCAGGATTTGGTGGAGCGGCGGATTTTGCCCCCGGCCGGTAACGGTCAGATGGGGCCGCAGATTGCGGTGACGGTCACTAACAGTCGCCAGCGTGTCTACAGCATTATTGGTGCGGTGAATCGGCCCGGAACGTACTCCATCCCCGGCGGTGAGTTCCGTCTGTTGGATGCGATTGCTTTGCCCGGCGATTTGAATGTACTGTCGAATTCTACCGCCGAGTATGTATATATCATTCGGGCACCCAAGAATGCGGCAGTGGCCACGGGTCCAGCCAAGGTGGGTGTGATTCCCAATGCCGACCCCGTGACGCCGACCAATCCGAAAAATTCAACCACGCCGGAAACCAGCCCATCGCTGAAGGCGTTGGAAGATCTCGAAAAGAGTCTGGAAGCACCCAAGCCCGCTACCGAGCCCGGCACCAAGCCCAGCACGAACCCGAGCACCACACCCGGGGCGCTCTTGCCGAGTTCGGATAAGCAGGTTGTGCAGGCGACGAACATGAATACCGGTGCGGCGCTGGCTTTGGCCACGAGTCCGGATTTGGAACGCGAACTTAATGCCATTGCCGAACAAGGTAAAGGCACCGCCAAGCCGACAACTCCCGAAACCCCGGTCACCACGACTGTGGTGCCGGAGGCTGCCGCGACCCAGCCGGTGGTACCGGCCACGCTGCCCGCCATTGATGTCAACAAAGAATTGGAAGCCATTGCCGCGGGAACCCAACCCAACACCAACCATGTATTTGTGGATGGCAAGTGGACTGCGGTCAAGACCAGCAACGGACAAACCCAGGTTGTGGCGGCGGCCCCCAGTGAAGAAAATGCCCGCGTGATTCGGATTCCGATTATGAAGCTGCGTGAAGGGCAGACCAAATACAACATCGTGATCAAACCGGGCGACATCATCCATTATCCGAGCATTGAAGCAGCGGAATTTTACATCATGGGCCACGTCACCCGGCCGGGTGTTTATACGCTGACCGGACGCAAAGTAACCCTGCGGCAGGCGATTGCGGCAGCGGGTAATCTGGATGGTTTGGCAATCCCGCGGCGCTGCGAATTGGTCCGCCGGATCGGCAACGATCAGGAAGCCATTGTGCAGGTTAATCTGCAGAAAATCTTCAACGGCGAACAGCCGGACATCTTCCTGAAGGCGAATGACACCATCAATGTGGGAACCGATATGTTGGCACCATTCCTGGCCGTTACACGGAACGCGTATCGGGCCACGTATGGCTGGGGTACTGTGTATGACCGCAACTATTCGGGGAAATAAGTTGCTTTGGTGCGTTTAAAATATAGTCCAGTCCACATGCTAGGATAATGGGAGTAATATCCCAGCATGTGCGGTTGGGGTGTTGAGTTGGCGGCTGATGTTGAGCGTTCTCACTTACGAAAGCTGCATTGACTATGTCTGAGGCCACACAAATCTCCCCCCCAGAGCTCAATCCGATACGGGCTGCGCGCGGGTGTAAAGATTTGGTATGGGTTGGTGTGGTCGCGGTCTTGTGGTTGCTGTTTTACCGCGTGGACATTCTGACGCTGATCGCGCAATGGCAGGGGGACTCAGGGTGGAGTCACGGCTTTGCGATTCCCGTGGTCAGTTTGTGGATGGTATGGCTGAAATGGGATGTGCTCAAGAAACTGCCAGTAAACGGATCATGGGTGGGGTTGCCGGTGCTGCTGCTGGGGGCCTTGGTTCATATTCTCTTTTTAACCTTTGCCCAGCATATGGGGTTGTTTCACGTTTCTCAGTTAAGCATGCCGGTGACGCTGTTGGGCCTGGTCTTATTCCTGTTGGGCTGGGACTTTTTGCGGATTTTGTGGTTACCAATCTGCTTTCTTCCGTTTATGATCGTCCCACCGCATGTATTTTACGCGCAGATGACCACGCCACTGCAGAATCTGTCTGCGATTACCGCTTCCAATTTGTTGCCGCTGGTCGGGATTGGCTCGGTGCATTCTTCAACCCAGATTTTGATCGAGACGGCCAACGGAAAAATGGAATCGCTGAATGTGGCCGAGGCGTGTTCGGGGATGCGGTTGTTGCTGGCCTTTGTGGCGTTGTCGGTGGCGATGGCGTATACCAGCGATCGGCCGATGTGGCAAAAAGTGATCGTGGTCTTGATGGCCGTACCGGTGGCGATTATCTGTAATGTACTGCGGGTATTTATCATCGCGTTACTGTTTGTGTGGGTGGATCCCAAATATGCCCGTGGCTCGACGCACGAGAATATTGGATTGTTGATGCTGCCGGTGGCAGCGTTACTGCTCTGGGGGGTGAGTTGGATTCTGAATCAACTGTTTATCGAAGAGCCCGTCGCGGAGGTAAAACCACGATGAGTAAAACCGCGACCGGCGCGTCCGTTATCACCCGTATCGCGATTGTACTGGCGATTTTGCTGGTCGGAGCGGTGCTCATTGAGTTGTCGCCCCGGCTGTTTGGGATTGTGGTGGTGCGGGAACCGATCGCCCCGGCCCGGGGATTGAAAAGTATCCCGCGGACGCTGGGCGAACTGCCCAATTTATACGTGGCCGACAGCGTGGATGAGATACTGCCCAAAGAGGTCCGGGCCCAATTGGGCACGGATGAATATCTGTTGCGCAACTACAACAACAGCCGCCTGCAGGCCCGGGAGCCCGGGGCCAAACTGGCGGTGAATATCAACTATTACGGCCAGGGCGATCGCAGTTCACCACACGTGCCGGACATCTGCTGGGCCGGGCAGGGCATGGAACGGGTGGCGGATGATCCGATGCTGGTGAATGATGTGGAATTGGCCGATGGCAGCAAAGTTGATGTGCCGATGCGGATACTGCAATTCAAGCCGGGCAGTACCGGGGAGGCAATGCCCGGGGCGCGGCGGGAATCGGACAAACCCATTGTGGTGGCCTACACTTTTTTGGTCAATGGTGATTTCGTGGATCATCGTAATAAAGTGACCGGGAAAATCTGGCGTTCCGGGCGATTTGCCTATCATACCAAGATCGAAGTCACGCTTATGGAACCGACCACGCGCGACGAGGCGAAGCCGGTATTGGATGCTTTTGTACGTAAATTAATCAAACAGGTCGTTTTGTGTATGCCCACGACCGCAACACTGAAGAGTTGAAACGAGAACCGGGCCCACAAACTGAGGACGCAAGCACGCAAGGTGGAGTGAAAACATGCAGAAACGTTTGAATAAAAAATTTCTCGTCGGTCTGGTGGCCACGGTCGCCGTGGTGGTGCTGGTGGTGGTGGTGACCATTTTGATGTTGACCAACATGGGTAAAAATCCCACGGCGCTGCGCGATCAGGCCCGAGCCATGGTCAAGGCCAATGACATTACTTCGGCGCTGGATATGATGCGCCGGGCCGCGATGTTGGCCCGGAAGTCCGGCAAGCCGGTGGCAGCGGATATTTGCATTGAACTGGGTGATTTGCTCATTGCCAATGCCGCCGGGGACATGCGCCGTTATGAAGAGGCCCAGAACTGGTGGCAGCAGGCCAGTGCCCTTCGTCCCGATCAACCCGAAGCGTTTGAGCGGATGCTGAATGAAACGTATAAAATCGCCACGGAACGGCGCAATGCCAAAGATTGGGAACGAGTGGAGGAATTGGCGGGTCAATTGATTCGGATCCGGCCCAATGATGTGCTGGGTTATCACAAACGGGCGGAATCGCTCATGGGGCGCGGCCGGCTGGCCGATCTGATCCCGGAACGGCGTACACTGTTGGAAAATGATCTGAAACAGGCCCGGGAATTGGCTCCCGATGATGTGCTGGTGCTGATCACATACAAGAATTATTGCATGCTGGCCGCCGAGGACGCTATCCGGCGTAATGCCGGGGAAGAGCGAACCAAATGGGAAACCAAAGCCCGCGATTTGCTGGAACAGTATATTGACCGCTATCCGGACAAGCCTAAAGCCAAAGTGGCGATGGTGCGTTATTTGTTGGAAACCCAGCGGCTTTCCGAAGCCGAAAAAGTACTGAAAGCCGCTATGGAGGCCCATCCGAAAAACAGCGATGTGCTGGAAATTGCGGTGGATGTGACCTCGGCGAGACGCAATCCCGAAGGGATGCGCCAGGCTTTGGAAGCGTTGGTCGCCAATGATCCCGTGAAGCTTATCTACAAGTATCGGCTGGCGGAATTTTATCGTATTAGCCGCGAACCCGAGAAGGCGATTATTTCGTTGCGTGCGGTGGTGGATGACGAACAGAAGTTGGTGGGGGTCGAGTATGTGCGACGCGAGAATATCCAGCGTGAAGCCATGTTCTGGATCAGCCAGGCCTACATGGATTTGGCTGATTCCAAAGGACCGGATACTGCGGCCGGTAAAGAAGCCATCAAGCAGGTCAAGCGCTACATCGAGCGGTTCCGCGATATGCAGCCCACCGAGGCCGGCATGGCCTTTCTGGATGGACGCTACAAGTTTTTGACCGGGGATTATCAGGGTGCGGTCAGTAATTTGAAAAAGGCGGATTTGGTATTCTCCGCCGGTCCGGCCACCAATCCGCTCTGGGCGCAGAGCAAGGTCCTGCTGGCGGAATGTTATGCCCGGGTCGGCGAGACGGGGCTGACCATCAAGCTCCTCGATGATATCATCAGCCAGCACACCAAGGTGCCGGCGTTCCGTATCCGGCGGGCGGAATTGTACCTGCGGGTGGCCCGTTATAACGAAGCAATTCATTCGATTGACCCGGTGATTTTGGATTTGCAGGGGGATCCGGCCAATCGTCCGATGTATGAAGAATCCATCCGCCTGAAGGCCACCGCCCTATTGGCCATGAACCAGACCGCCGAAGCGGAGGAACTGCTCAAGCAGGTGGACGCGCCGTCCACGCGCTTGTTGTTGGCCCGCGTGTATTTGAATACTTCAGCCTACCAGAAGGCCTTGGATACGGTTAATCCGCTCCTGCAGAAAGATGCCACCGACGAGAATGTGGTCAGTCTGGCGTGTATCGCGCTGCTCCGGCTGCAGCGCACTCCGGAAGCCATGCAGCTGTTGGAGGTGGCCCAGAAAGCCAATCCCAAAAGCACCCAATTACAAGTACTGGCCGAGCGGGCCAAAAATCCCAATGTGTCGGAACTGGAATTGCAGAAACTGATTATTGATCGCATTGATGACCCGTTTGAACGGGCCCGGACCTATGCGGATTATTGGGCGGGTCAGCGTAATGCGACCGAAGAACTGCAGGCTTTATTGGAAGCGGAACGCATTAAACCCGACTCCGATGTGGTGGTCGAGCGGATTTTTATCGCGGCCCTGCGCAAGAATGATCTACCCATGGTTGAAAAATATGCCAAACGCGCGGAAGCGATGAATGCCGACGGGGTGAGTGGTAAATTTTTCCTGGGCCGGTGGGAACTGGCCAAGGGTAACCGTACGATGGCCATTCAGTTATTCCGCGAGGGCTTGGTCATTCGCCCCGAATACTCGCCGGGTTGGACCTATCTGGGCCAGGCGCAATTTGAAGCCGAACAAACCGGGGAAGCCATTGCCTCGCTGACCCGGGCGGTGGAACAGCGTCCCGACAATTTGGCGGCCATGCGTCTGCTGATTCAGTTGTATGCCAGCAGCCCCGAATCGGCCAAATTGCAATACGCCCAGAATTACCTGCGGCAGGCGCAGATTATCGCGCCCAACGATCCGCAGTTGCGTTCCTTTGAAGACCTGCTGGGGGATCCGCGGGCGGCGATTGAACGGCGCGAGGCCGTGATGGGCAAGACCCCCAATGATATGGATAATATACAGCGCCTGGCGTTGCTGTATGTCCGGCAAAAAGAACCGACCAAAGCGCTTACGCTGTTGCGCCGGGTGGCGCAGAGCCGGCCCGAAGATCTGGAAGTCGCCAATGCCGTGGCGCGCTTGTTGCGTGATGATGGCAAGATCAACGATGCCTTCAAGATTTACGAACCGTTCTCCGGTAATCCCGATAAGAAAATCCGGGTCCGGGCGCTGCTCTATACCGGCGATATGCATCGTTCGCTGAGTCAGGTGAATGAAGCGGTGTCGGTGTACAAGTCGGCGATTCAACTCCAAGGCACAGATGGAACCGAGGCCATGCGTCGTCTGGGGGATTTGTATTTCGAAACGGAAGATATGCCCCAGGCGGAAGCGGTGTATTTTGGAATTTACAACCAGGAACCCCAGAAGGATATCCGGATTACCCGTCGGTATATTGAAACCCTGATTCGGCAGAACAAAATTGATACGGCAGATATCTGGCTGACCGAGAAAGTGTTGCGCGACCGCCCCCGCGATCCCGAAGGCTTGGTGTTGCGTGGCTTTGCGTTCCTGCAACAGAAAAAGCCGCAGGAGGCCATCAAGGCCTTTGAAACCGTGATTGAAGACAATCCCAGCAATACCGATGCCCTGTTCTATCGGGCCTTGACCAACTACAGCATGCTGCGCGATCCGGAAAAAGCCATCGGCGATTTGCAGCGGATCCGGATGGTTCGTCCCGAGGCGCTGCGGGCGCGATTGACGCTGGCCCGGGCCTATCGGACCACCCGTCAATTCTCGGAAGCGATTCTGGAATATCAGGCGGTCCTGGGTTTCCAACCCGATTTGCAGGTCGCCCGGTCAGAACTCTCCGAGTATTTATTCATGTTGGCCGGTTTTGTGAATCGGTTCCCACCAGATTCGACCGAACCCACGGCTATCCGCGTCCGCGCTGTGCGGCCGTTTGATGCCTTGCAGAATCTACTCGCCGATTCGATCCGGCGCTATCCCAACCAGGCGGTATGGCGGATTATTCTGGGCAATTTGTTGGCCCAGCAGGGACGCATCAGCCAGGCTGTGGAGGTTCACAAAAAGCTCTACGCCGAAAGCCAGCAAAATGTTCCCATTGGCATGGTGTACACCAATACGTTGTTGCAGGCCAAAGAGTATCAATTGGTGGTGGACATTACCACAGAACTTTTAGCCCAAAACAAAATGGCGGATTTGTATCTGCGGCGGGGCAGTGCGCAGGCGGCCTTAAAAAAGGTGGACGCGGCTTTGGCCGATTTTGCCCAGTCCATGGATTTGATGGAAAAAGATCCCAACGGCCAACTGGGCAGTGCCCGGGCGCTGATGGCCGCAGTGGAACCCAATAAAGCTTTGGCATTCCTGCGCGAGCGCATCAAGACGCATCCCGATGCACTACTGCGTTTGGCATATGCCCAGTCGCTGATGACGGCCGGACAGATGAAGGATGCGGTTGCCATTGCGGAACCGCTGCTTAAAGAACCGACCCTGATTGCGTCCAAGGCGCAGATCCTGCGGGTTCTGGCTTCGGGTTACTATCAGGCCAAGGATTATGGCCGGGCGATGGATTATTATCAGGAACTGCTGATTCTGGAGCCCAATGATGTGGAGTCTTTGAACAATGCCGCCTACCTGCTGGCGGATGATCTCAAACGGCCGCGTGACGCCAAGGAATTGGTGGATCGGGCCGAACGTCTGGCTGTCGAACGCTCCGGTCAGGTGATGGGGACCAGCGAAGCCAACGTCTGGGATACCATTGGCTGGGTGCGTTTCCTGATGGGCGACAGTCGTGCGGCACTGACGGCACTGGCTCAGGCGGTGGACGGCGAACCGCTGCCCATTGCCTACTATCATATCGCTCAGGTTCACCGCAAGGCGAGCCGGTTGGTCGAAGCCAAAGGGGCGGTGGAACGCGCGATCCAATTGGCCCGCGAAAAGCAAGATCCAATTTTGAAGGCTGCGGAGCAACTGCGCGAAGAATTGCGTTAAACACCAACCAAGACGGCAGGAACTGCGGGTATGCAACTATGTTTTTGTAGTATCGCCTTCCAACGCGACAAGTGGGGGGCGCAACGTGTGGTTGAACGCGCCATCGAAACCATCATACCGCTGTTGCCGACAGCGGGATTTGATGGTGTGGAATTGTGGTACACACATATCGAAAAACACGATTTCGCCCAACGGGCGGCCTTGGTGGCGCAACTCCGTCAATTGCGGCTGACCGTGCCGATGGTGTCGAGTTATTACGACTTCACCGGCAGTGCAGCAACGGCCCGGGAGAGTCTGGCCCACGGCCGGCAGGTGTTGTCGGTCGCCCGGGAAATGGGCGCCGGTGCGTTGCGTATCTTTACCGGCAAGGTGGGATCGTTAGAGGCGACTGCAGAGCAGTGGCAGACAACCGTGGCTGCGCTGCAGGAGTTGGCGGATGAAGCCCGGGTCTGGGGTATCAAACTGGCGGCCGAAACCCATCCCCGCAATCTCATGGATACCGTGCCCGCCAGTCTGGAACTGGTCACACGGGTGAACCGTCCCAATTTCGCATTGATTTACCAGCCCTCGACTTTTCGCACCGATTATCTGGGCGCCTTGGCCCGGCTGTGGCCCCATATTATGCACGTTCACGCCACGAATTTGGGGGTGGATGGCAAGATCGCCGCTTTGGCCGATGGGGTGATGAAATACCACGAGATTTTGGCCCAGTTGCAGCGCTGTGGATTCAAGGATTACCTCAGTGTGGAGTGGATGGGCACGGAACCGGAAACGGCGGTGACGCGCGAGGGGGGATATCTGCGGCGCCTGCTTGCGTCGGGGGCCACTTAACCAGTCTTGGGATGGGCCAGCGCTTTACGCATGTGCTCCAGCAGATGATCCACTTTGAAGGGCTTGAATAGCACCGCGGACAAACCTTGTTGGGTGGCCCGCACAATACTGTGATGGGGGTCGTAACCAAAACCGGTCATCAGAATCACCGGTAGTTTGGGGTGTTTCTTCCGCACATAGGCAAAGATGTCATAACCGGTTTTATGCGGCATCTTGATATCCGAGAGGATCAGATCGAACGGGCCGTCCGCGTCAAAAATCCGCACGGCATCGGCTCCGTCAATGGCACTTTGCACGACACACCCATAGCGCCGCAACACATCGGCAATGGTTTGGCGGATCGCCGGTTCGTCATCCGCCACCAGAATCCGTTTGCCGTTGAGGACCGGATCGGTCACGGTGGGATTCATCCCCAGCGAGCCGGACAAGGCGCGGGGGTTACCCACTTCGCGCACCGAGGTGCGGATTTTTTCGATATTGTCCAGAATGGATTGCAGCCGGCGGCGCATTTCATCATTGCCGATGTAATCGTCCATCAGCAAAGAGGTTTCCGATACGATGTCGTTGAGCGGTCCGGAGAGTTCTCCCGACACATCCTGGGCGACCTGCCCGGTGGTGGTGTAACGCTCGGTGGCCAGCAGTTTGAGCACGTTGATAGCCAGGGCGACATACCGGCCAAATATCTCGGCGAACTGGCGGTCGTTTTCCGAAAACTCCAAGGGGCGTTGGGATTCCACATTGAAGATGCCGATCACTTTATCATGCAGCCAGAGCGGTACCGTCAGACTGCTGCGGGCTTCGGACAGGCCGGTTACATAGAGTGGGTCCCGGGACACATCCGGACAGATATAACTGCGTCCGGTGCTGGCCACATAGCCGCTGATGCCATTGCCTTCCGGGCGGGCATACAGGTCCAATTCGATGGCCGCACTGGGCAGGCCGACGGCGATCAAAACTTCGAGTTTCTGATTTTGGGGATTGAGCGTGCGGATGGCGAAGTGGTCGAAATTGAATAGATGGCGGATGTACTGGACGATTTTGTCTTCCAGCAACTTGAGACGCTGGCCCACATCGAGTTTGGCCAGCGCTTCACCCTCCAGCCGGACCAGTTCCCGCCCGGCCATATCAATGGCGTCAATTTTATTCTGGAGCTGGCGTCCCTGCGTGGCATCCCAGGCAATGATCACTACCTGCTTGGGGGTACGATGATGATCGAGTATGGGATTACAGATCGCCTCGTAGTGTTTGGCGTTGACCGAAAAGGTAATTTTCTGGGTTTTGGATCCGTTGGGATCGGGCGGTGTGTTGCCGACGAGATTAGACTTATGGCCCTCGGTGGCCTGCATGCTGCGGAAGTATTCCAGGGTTTGTACCGCCACATGTTGCAGTTCCGCGCGGACTTCCGGCGGCCAGGATTCCACCCGCTGATTGTTCCATAAGATGTGCCCATGCCGGTCGGCCAGACATATACCCTCGGCAATGGTATTCAGCAACAGGCCCGACTGGGTATTGGTCAGCACGCGTTCAATGGGCAGGAAATCACCCGCACCGGTTATGACGGCATCAAAATGATCGTTACGCAACCGGACCAGAGCGTCATCCAATGAAGCAACCAGTTCCACGTGTCCGAGGGCGGCCAGGGTCTGGTGTAATGGGGTCAGTGAACCCACCCCGGCACTGAGGCAGAGGATACGCAGGGGTTGAAGGGCGGTAGTCATGTGACTCATCATATTGGCCACGGTGGCGGGGTCAACTGTCTCATCTGCGAATTTATCGGACTTGTATGCCGGGCTGAGGGATGGATTATTGCTGGTTTTTGATTACAACTGAAAATCTAGTCAATATGAAATAATTGAATTGTCGCGAATGCGTTGTTAGGTGGTTATGTCGAGTACATGGGAAAGAAAACTGCTCGTCCCCTGCCCCCACCCCTGAGTCATTACCGCCCAATAATATTTTCTTTCAGTGGTTTTAGCGTTTTTTTGCTTCCTGTGCGTATAATTCCGTCAATCTTCACATTGGAGCTGCCGCTGTTTGACCACTGGACTATCAACCGACGAGGACGCTTGAAACGTCAGGCGCTCTGGGGCCTGGGAATACTGGCCGTGGGTATCGTTGCGTATTTCATCGGGTACGTCTGGCATCGTATTCCCCACGGGCACTTCGGTGACTTCCGCCACTTTTACCCCGCCGCCAAAGCCATGGTCACCGGCGAAAACCCCTACTCGGTTCGCGCCCCAGACTCCGACCGCCCCGGCTACATCTACCCACCGCTACTGGCCTTCCTGTATTCACCTTTGAGCTACCTGAGCCTTTTCACCGCCGCACGCATTTCGTTGCTGGTCAATGTTGCGGCCATTTGCGGTGCCCTGGGTCTGGGCGCTAAGACCATGCTTGAACGCTTGGTCGGCCGCAGGGTCGAAGCCTGGCAGGTCATGCTCGTGGCCGTACTCGGTGGCGTGCTGACTTTCGACAAGATCAAGGGCGAACTGCAGATGCTCCAGAGCAACGCGCTGATCCTGCTGGCCCTGGTGATGGCGCTGTATTTGCTGGATCGCGCACCCATCTGGGCGGGGGTGGCCTTGGGCTTTGCTATGAATATCAAGTATCAGGCGATCATCCTGCTGCCGTACCTGCTGCTGCGGCGACGTTGGAAGGCCGCCGGAGCCATGGTGGTAGGGACCGCTTTTTGGGCGCTGTTGCCCGCCGTGCTGGTGGGTCCCCGAACTGAATTGGGTTATCTGGCATCGGCCAGTGGCGGTGTGCTTCGACTGTTGGGTATGGACGTTGGCAACGGCACCGTAGCCGACGTCGAAGACATCAAGAGCAGCTTTAACATCTCGATCACTGCCGCCGTGGCGCGCTGGGAGGGAACTTCGCCTATCAACCCCATGTTCATCGGCGCGGCCATAGGACTGATATGGCTGGGGTTGATGGTCCTCGTACTACGGCGACGCGGCATCCCGGTACTGGCCTGGCCGAAGGCATCCGAGCAGGCCCGAACGCCCTGGGCGCGCTGGGTCGGACTCGAATGGATGACGGTCATCGCCGCCACGCTCGCCTTTAGCCCCCAGACCAACTCCCGGCATCTGGTGCTTGCGTCATTGGTCAATCTGGCGGCTGCGGCCATCTGGGTCAGCGGACGAGGACATCGCTGGCTGGCGACGCTGGGGGTGGTGGTGATGGTGCTGGCGGTGACCCTCCCGCCCAGCCAGCGCGGCGACAACGCGAATCTCCCCATGCTCTGGTGGCACAGTTACGGTGGCCCAGCCTGGGGGGTGCTCCTAGGCGCCACGCTGGTGGCCTGGGCGGGTGCCAGAGATGCCACCTCCCGGCTGCAACTCGAAGACCGAGTGGCTGGGGTTTGATGTAACAGGGGAACCGTCTTGTCTGCGAATTTATCGGGCGATTCGGGCTGGGCAACTGATTGAATATTGCTGATTTTAGATTATAATCAAGGGTCTGGTCAAAAAATGTGGAACAAGTGTCGTGAATTCGTTGTCAGATAGTTCTGGAGTGCACATGGCAAAGAAAAAGAGTGTCCCGAGCAAGCAGGCTTCCGTAAAGACCAAGGTCGTGGCCAAGGCCGCAGCCTCCCAATCCCGGAAAGCCCCCACACTCCGACGCACCGCCAAGGTTGCCCCCAAGGCAAAAAATAAAGTTAAAGCCAAAGTCGCGGTGAAAGTCGTCGCGCCCAAGGTGAAAAAGACCCCGGTTAAAGCCGTCAAGACCGTCAAAGCGGTCAAGCCCGCAGCCATCAAGGTGACCAAACCGGTCGTGGTTAAAGCGGCCAAACCCGCGCCCCTCAGTGCGCCCAAGGTCGGGAAAACCAAAGTGACCCCCGTGGAAACCAAGTCCGGTAAAGCCCACGCCGTGGAATTGACCGGCCCGTTTGTGATTCAAACCGAAACCGGGGCAGTGGATCTGACCAAATGCAAGAGTGGTCTGTTGAAATCCGACCTCAATGCCTTCCGCAAATCTCTGCTGGAAAAACGCCAGGAAATCCTCGGCGATGTCGGCTCCATGGAAAGCGAAGCCTTCAAGGGTGGCGATAATCTGTCCAATGCCCCGATCCACATGGCCGATGTGGGCAGCGACAGCTTCGAACAGGAATTCACACTGGGCTTGATCGAGTCCGAACGCCAGTTGCTGCGTGATATCCACGACGCGCTCAAGCGTATCGAAGATGGCATTTACGGCATCTGTCTGGGCACCGGCAAGCCCATCGGCAAGGTCCGCCTGGAAGCCACTCCCTGGGCCAAGTTCTGCATCGAGCATGCCCAGAGTATGGAAAAACGCAGTTCCGGCATTCCGAAAATCACCCGGACGGCGTATCGTTCCATCAGCGAAGAATAAGCCAACCGAGGCGTAACGATGCCGCAGGATACCCCGACCGATCGGCCCGCGCGTGCTTGGCACAGCCCACTCTGCTGGGCGTTGTTTGTGGTGCCGGCTCTGGTGGGTATGGGGTTGGATTTATACCTCAAACACGATGCCTTTCCGGACGGGGTGGGACGCCAACCGAATATGATGACCACACTGGTGCCGGGAGTACTGGGGTTTCAAACGACGATCAATCGGGGGGCCGTCTTTGGCATGGCTCAGGGGCAGGTGCCGGTATTGATTGCCATCAGTTTTGTCGCGCTAATTGTGATCAGTTATTTATTTGTCAGCAGTGCCCGGCACCATCGGTGGTTGCATGTGGGACTCGGGCTGGTGCTGGCGGGGGCGCTGGGGAACCTCTACGATCGCATCTGTTACGGGCATGTGCGTGATATGCTGCGCTTCATGGTGGACTGGTATCCCTATATTTTCAACGTGGCCGATGTGCTGCTGTGCGTGGGAGGGCCGTTGGTTTTATTAAGCTGGATTGGGTCGGGTAAAGAACCAAGCGTAACGAAAGCGGTCAGTGCGAATGAACCTATCGTACCGCCCGGGGTCTGAATATGACGGGAAAGCGCCGGCGGCGCTGGCGTAGGCGTGCGGGGCAGGTATAATAAACGTGTGCACGATTTATGGGCGGGCCCGATGCACGGGTCGGCCGTGAACCTGGTCAGGTCCGGAAGGAAGCAGCCATAAGCGTTTCCGGTCCGGTGCCGTCGGTAGCCCGTCCTTGAATCGTGCAATGCGAAGGCCGCCCTAAGGGGGTGGCCTTTTATATTTGGGGGATAATTCTTGATCCTTTGTCAGCAGTTTGTGCACGCGATTTCCCTCAGACCAATTGAGGTAAAATAGCGTAAAACCCGTTGTTTGATCCGCCATACCTCAGCGACTGGGTGAACCGGGTACCGCCTACGCATCGTTACGCCGGTGGGCTAGCATCAAAGCGCCCTGCCGGGACGTATTGACAGGGGGCGGGACATGGCCACGGATTGGCGGATTTTCACCCTCGCGAACTCTTTACAAGATGGTAAAGCGTGGTATACTAATCGTCGTTATCGCGGGCGTAGCTCAGTGGTAGAGCGTCACGTTGCCAACGTGAATGTCGAGGGTTCAAATCCCTTCGCCCGCTGTGCAGAGGCCACCTTTCGGGGTGGCCTTCCTGGTTTTTGCCGCGAATTATTTGCCGGATTTCCCCCGCCAGTTGAGATTCCGCCCCGTATGTCTACACTTGCTGCATTAGGAAACTCAACGCTATGCGCTCACGTTCATTATTGACCCTGTTTCTGATCGTCTTTGTGGATCTGGTCGGATTCG
Source organism: Phycisphaerae bacterium (assembly GCA_037139555.1). Lineage (GTDB taxonomy): Bacteria > Planctomycetota > Phycisphaerae > WQYP01 > WQYP01 > JBAXGE01. The sequence continues at coordinate 696 of JBAXGE010000005.1, read as the reverse complement.
GCATCGTCCTGCCCAATTTGGCGCTGTACGGTCAGGAATTTGGGATTACCAGCCTGTTTATGCTGGTGCTGCTGGGGGCGGTTTATTCACTCTGTCAGTTCGTGTTCTCGCCTTTGCTGGGGGCCTGGTCGGACCGGCTGGGCCGGCGGCCGATTTTAATCTTATCGCAGATGGGGACGGTGCTGGGATTCGCTCTGATGTATGCGGCCCATTGGTATACCGGGGATTACCGGATGTGGGGGATAGGGTTGCTGTTCGGCGCGCGGATATTGGACGGGCTTAGTGGCGGAAATATCTCGGTGGCCAGTGCGTATATCGCTGATATCACCACGCCCGAAAACCGGGCTAAGGGGATGGGCGTGATCGGGGCGGCGTTTGGGCTAGGTTTTATCTTCGGGCCGGCGATTGGGGCGTTTACGGCCACCCATTGGGGGCTGGCGATGGTGCCGCTGGTGGGTGGCGGGTTCTCGGCGCTCGCGCTGACGCTGACGTGTTTGTTTCTGGCCGAGTCACGCCCCGCGGAGGCCCGCGTGGTGCGCGGGTTGTGGATTCATCATTTCAGTTTTGTGCGCAGCCACACCGCCCTGCGGCGGCTGGTGGTGGTGGGTTTTATCCAAGTGTTCGCCTTCGCAGGGATGGAACAGACCTACAGCCTGCTGGTGCAGGAGCGATACTATCCCACAACCATCGCGCATG
>JBAXGE010000004.1:0-37508 GCA_037139555.1 Phycisphaerae bacterium | reverse complement strand
AAGTCCAGCCGGGCACCTTGGGCGACTTTTTCCGCCACGGGCCGCAGGGCCAGGTCGGCAATGGTCGCGGGATTCAGGCTCAAGGTGGGGGCAATAGTGGCATCAGCAGTCATGGGCACGTCCGTTCAATAGTTTCTGAAAGTATTGTAGGGGTGGGCGGGCCGGATGCCAAGTTGCACTTAGGGCGCTTCCCGCGCCACCACATCGGTGCGGTAGATGTCGCGCATACGATAGCGCACCCCACGCCAGGCGATGATGGCGCCACAAGCGGAGCGCAGGAGCATCCAAGCGTTGACGGTGTAGACCAGCGGATGCAGCCAGGTGGCCCAAGTTCGAGCTTGACCGATGGCCGTAGCATGTTGCGGTAGAATCCTTTGACCGGCGAGGATCAGATAATAGCCACGCAGCCAGACCAAGCCTCCAAAGAGGATCAATTCCGCCCCGCCGGTCAGGAGCAGGAACCAGTCCTGATTCAGCAGGCCATAAATAATCCCCGGCAGCGGCGCAATCATACCGTAAAAATAAAACAGGGCCCCCAGCACCGCACAAATCCAAATTAGCGGCGCCCCGATGCGGGTAATGCGATATTGCCGGGTGCCAAATTCAAACAACCCGGACCAGTCAAACTGGGCCTTGGAGGCGACCAGACACTGGGGAACGAAATGGATTTTGGCGTTTTTGTGCCGGCGCATGACGTGACTCATGACGTAATCGTCGCTGAGCGCATTCTGCCAGGCGGCGTAGATGCCAAACGAGAAGAAATCTTCCCGGCGGATGGCCATCGAACCGCCCCAGGCAAAATTATGCCGATAGGGACCCAACAGGGCTGCCACCCCGGCATTAAGCACACACACCACGGCATTGGCAGGATGGGCATCCTGGGGCACATAATAGCGATACCCACTGACCAGACTGATTCGATGCAGGTATTCCAATGGAGCAATCAGGGCTTGAACCCAGTTGGGACCGGGATGGGCATCGGCGTCCATAAATACCAGTACCGCGTCGCGTTCGTCGGTGGCGAGTACCCCGGCCAGTTGGTTATGTATCTTCTGGCCCCGGGCCATGGTTCGGCCCGATACGATAATCTCGGCCGGCAAGGATGGATATTCCAAGGCCAGACGTTCAATCAGGGCTTTGGCGGGGTCGTCGTTGGCTTCGATGCAGAAAATCAGGCGGAGATGGCGGTAATCCTGTTGCCAGAGGGCACGGAGATTGGCTTCGGTATCGGCTTCCACGCCTTTGATGGGCAGGATGACCACCGCCGATTGGGTGGCCGGGTCCAAGGGGCGCTGCAGGACCCGGGGGGTCCGTTGGTACATACGATAGGCCTTGAGCGCCGACCAAAAGGCCAGCGTCGCCGCCCAACACCACACGATGCCTGCAATTACCCAGCCGATCAAAGGTTGGCTCCTTATAATGGTGTTATTGTAAGAGCTAACGGGTACGGCTCAAACTGACGTAATTGCGAAAAGGTCGGCGGTGTAAGATTTTGCCCCGGACGGCAACATTGCCCGGTTAGAGGATTTTTAACCGCACTTGATCCGGTGCACCCATAAATGAGGAAGTTTCATGGTAAACGTACGCCGTGCACTGGGTTTAGGTATTTTTGCGGTTTCACTGACGACCACGCTGGCCATGACGGGTTGCGGGCCCAAGAATTACGTACCCGCGCTCGGGGCGGAACCCAATGTGCGCTATGCCCGGGATAAAGTCTTCCCGGCCGTAGTGAGTCTGGATGTGGCGGAAGAGCGTTTTATCAACGGGCAGGCCCGCACGATCCGTGGCACCGGCTCGGGTACGATTATTGATGCCGAGGGGCATATCCTGACCAATTTCCATGTTGCCGGGCGCGGCAAGAAGATTGTCGTCACCCTCGCCAACAAGGAAACCATCAAGGGCACGTTGGTCGGGGCGGACCACTGGACCGATCTGGCGCTGGTCAAGCTGGACCCCGAAGAAATCAAACGCAAGAATGTTACCTTTACCTATGCGGCGGTAGGCGATTCCGAAAAATTGGAATTGGGCCAGCCAATTCTGGCGATTGGTACCCCGCGCGGGTTGGCCCGGACCATGACTTCCGGCATCGTATCCAATACCGACCGTTATATGGAAGTATCCAGCATTGACGGCTATGAGACTGGTTGGTTCAACAACTGGATTCAAATAGACGCGGCTATCAACCCCGGCAACTCCGGTGGTCCGCTGGTCAATATGGCGGGTGAAATTGTCGGGATCAATACCCGCGGAGTTACCGGGTCCAACAGTCTGGGGTTCAGCGTACCCAGCAATGTGGCCAAGCTGGTCATCGCCGATTTGCTGGCCAAGGGTAAAGTGACCCGCAGCTATATCGGCGTGCAGTTTCAGCCGATGCAGGACTTGGAAGATTTTTATGAAGTGACCGCCAATCAGACCGGGGTGTTGATCGCCTCGGTGGATCCGGAATCGCCGGCCTCGCGGGGCGGGGTGCAGCCCGAAGACGTGCTGGTGGCGGTGAATGGTAAACCGGTGAATGCCCGTTTCCCTGAAGAACTCGCGGCCATCCGCCATATGATTGCCGGTCAGGCGGTGGATTCGGAGATCAAGTTCACCATCCAACGGCCACGCAAGAGCCGCGAGATCAAATTGGACATTGCCCTCAAGACGGAATTGCTGGAAAGCGCCATCGCCCAAGAGGAGAATGTCGCCTCGTGGGGGGCTACCATACGCAACCTGACGCGCGCGTATCTGCGGGAACACCGCATTCCCATCATGAAGGGAATTTTGGTTACCGGGGTGCGTACCAATGTCATGGCCGAGATTGCGGGTCTGCGTTCCGATGATATCATTGTCCGGGTTGACGGCAAACCGGTGGAAACGCTGGAGCAGTTCCGGGCCGTGGTGGCGACCCTGGATAAGGCCAAAACGACCTTTGCCGTGGATGTGCGGCGCGACCGCAACGAAAAGACTTTGGTGTTCAAACCCTGACGGGCTTTTAGTTTGACGATTTTTTAAACGAGGATCATGCGCATGAAGATGATGAAGCAAATACTGACGGCCACTTTGCTGGCCACGGCTGTGACGATGAGTGTGCGGGCACAGGAAACGCAGCCCGCACCCGCTCCCACTGCGGTTGCGGCTGTGCCAGTAGCTGTAGGCCCGATTACCAATCAACCCGAATTTGCCCGCAACATCAGTGCCAGTCTGGTGCTGGTCGAAGTGACGTTGCGGAATGAAAATGGTTCACGCGAAGAAGCGGGACAGGGGATTTTGTTGAATGACCAGGGGGTTATTCTGGTCAGTGGCGGTTTGCTGCCCGAAATCGTGCCCCTGGATTTCATCAAAGACATCAAGGTGCGTGCCCCCGGTGGCAAGTTCCAGTCGGTGCCGGCCAAAATATTGGGCCGCTCCCATAATCGGCTGTTTATTTTCCTCAAAGCCGACAAGCCGATCGCGGGTACCCCGTTGGATTTGAGCCGCACCGCCAATCCCGATTTGGGCACCAAACTGCTGGCCATCGGGCTGATGGGCAAAGATGCCGGGTATGGTACCTATGTGGGCGAAGGCAGCGTCAAGGCCCGTTTGAATATGCAACATGAATTGGTGATCTCCAATAGCTTCAGCCTCACCCGCTCCAACAGTCCGGTGTTTGATGTCAATACAGGCGCATTGCTGGGCTTGACGATTCCCTCGCAGGGCGAAAATATGCAGCTCCGTCTGGGCAACCAGACCCAGAACGTGGAACTATCTGATGGGGATCAGACCGGCACGTTGCTCCCGTGGAGTGAAATCGCCGGCATGCTCAAGGAAATACCCACCAAACCCTTCGAATCCAAACGGGGCTGGTTGGGCATTGACGGGATTACCGGCATCGAAGAAGACATGCGCACGCTCTACAAGATCACCCAGCCCGCCGGGGTGACGATTGGTTCCGTGGTCCCGGACATGGCCGGTGAAAAAGCCGGTCTGCATTCCAAAGACATTATCCTCACCATCAATGGCAAACCGTTCAGCGACAGCATCGTCCCCGCGCTGATGGTTCAGCACTACAGCCGTGCAACGATGCAGGCCAAACCAGGCGATAAGGTGGTGCTGGGCATTCTGCGTGATGGGGCCAAACAGGATGTTACGGTGACGTTGGGCGCGTTCCCGAAGATTCCTTCGGAAATGAAGCATGTCTATAGTCCGCAGGTGGGTCTGGTGACCCGCGATGTGGTCTTTGCGGACACTTACACCCGCAAACTCCCGGCGGAACAAAAAGGCGTGATCATCGCGCTGGTGAAAAATGGCAGTGCCGCCAGTCTGGGCCAGACCCCGCTGGCCGTGGGCATGCTGGTCACCAAAGTGAATGATCAGGAAGTGAACAGCCAGAAGGAATTTTTGGATCTGGTGGCCAAAGAATTCAAGGACGGCAGCCCGCGTGAGATGGTGTTCGTGGTCATCCAACGCGATGGCGCGACGGCCGTATGCCGGATTGATTTGAGTAAGTAAGTACGAGATTACCGAGTATTCATGTCCCCCCGACAGACGCAGGTGTGTCGGGGGGATTTTTATTAGTCCATCCGAGGTATGCGGGTAATACGTTATTGACTAGGCGTCAAATTAGCGTTTTGGTGTGCAGTAATACCCTGTAACCGGAGCCTTCCCGCTTGCTCCGGGGGCTATTAGCCACTACGCTACCGTTTTAATTACCCATAAGGAGTTTGCGCATGAGTTTGTTGGTTACCGGTTCGATTGGGATTGACAGCGTTACCACCCCGCACGGCACCGCCGATGATGTGATTGGCGGATCGGCGGTTTATTTTTCGTGGGCGGCGGCGCCGTTTACCAAGGTCCGGCTGGTGGGCGTGGTGGGGACCGACTTTCCACCGGCTTTTGAAGCGGCGTTTGCGCATCCCAATATTGATATCACCGGGCTGGAACGGCGCGCGGGCTCCAAGACCTTTCGTTGGAAGGGCACCTACGACAAGACCATGAACGAGGCCACCACACTGGCGATAGACTTGAATGTGCTGGCGGAACAGGGGCCCAAGGTCCCCCCGCAGTTTGCGGACTCCAAAGTGGTCTTTCTGGCCGCCACGCATCCGAATCTACAGTTGGAACTGCTGGCCCAATGCAAGTCGCCGCGGCTGGCGATTGCCGATACCCGGGATTTCTGGATCGAACAGTTCCGCCCCGCGCTGCTGCCGGCGTTGGCCAGCTTTGACGGGCTGGTACTGAATGACGGCGAGGCCAGATTGCTCACTGGCAGCGTGAATCTGGTGGCGGGTCTGCGCCAGATTCAAGGCTTGCTTAAGCCCACCGGGGCCAAGATTGTGATTATCAAAAAGGGCGAGCATGGGTGTCTGGTGGCCATTGGCCAGGACCTGTTCGCGTTGCCTGCGTATCCCTTGGAAAAAGTTATTGACCCCACCGGGGCTGGGGATTCGTTTGCGGGCGGAATGCTGGGCTATCTGGCGGCGGCGGATCAGTATGATCTGGCCACCATGAAGAAAGCGGTCGCTGCAGGCACCGTGATGGCAACATTCACGATTGAGGATTTCTCCCTGCGGCGGATCAGTACGGTCACCCGGGACGAAATTGATGCCCGGATGGCTACCTATCGCCAGATGCTGGCGCACTAACAATCGAGACCACTTGATGACCCAAGGCCAGCCCGATATGGCGTCTGATTCCGCAGTACCCGTGAAGTTTTCGGTGGCGCCGAATCCAAATGTACCGATCAAAGTCCTGTGGGGCGATGATGCGGTTTTGGTGTTGTATAAGCCCGCCGGGGTGGTGGTGCAGCCGGGGCTGGGGCATACCCGCGACACAATTTTGAACGGGTTATTTGCCCAATATGGCAAGTTTTTGCAGAATTTGGGCGTAAAACGCGATTATGGCCTGCTGCATCGGCTGGATAAGGATACTTCTGGCATCATGATGGTGGCGCTGCGGCCCAAGGCGTATGACCTGTTGCGGGAAGACTTTGAGCAACGACGGATTGATAAGACCTATGCCACCTTCGTGGCTGGGGTGCCCAAAACGGCCCAAGGGGTGATCCAGGCGCGGCTGAAGGAAGTGCAAGCGGGCGGGATCAAGAAGGTTATCATCAGCACCACCGGCCAGGAAGCAATTTCGGCCTATAAAGTGGTCAACACGACCAAGAGTAAGTCAGCGGCGCTGGTGGATGTGAATATCAAGACTGGCCGACTGCATCAGGTACGGGCCCACATGTTATTTTTAGGAACGCCGGTATTGGGGGATTACATCTATTCCCTGCCTGCGGTGCGAGGAATCCCGGTAGCCCCGCGGCTGTGCTTGCATGCGGTTAAATTAGGCTTTAAGCACCCATTATTAAAGAAATGGCAGGAGCATACTTGCCCATTTCCGCCAGATATGGCAAGCTATGCAACTAAGCTGGGGCTGGTAGTTCCCTCGGCATATCTAGTATCGGAGATTTGACGACGTGGAAGAAGCACCCTTTATCTTGCTGCCAATCTTGGCTCTGCTGGTATCTGCCTTAACACTTGTATCCGGGTTTGGCCTTGGCACGTTGTTACTACCCGCATTTGCGATATTCTTCCCCATTCCATTGGCCATTGGTATGACGGCCTTGGTGCATTTGGCCACGAATGTCTTTAAGTTAATTTATATTGGTAAAAATGCGGATCGTTCCATTTTGAAGAGCTTTGGGCTGCCGGCAATCTTGGCGGCGATCGCCGGGGCGGCGCTGATATCATGGATTGGCCATATGGCCCCGCTGCGTAAATACGAAATGTCGGGTCAGGAACATGAGGTAACACTCATCAAAATCATCGTGGGGCTGATCATGGTGATCTTTACCCTGATCGAGATTGTGCCCAAGATGACGAATACAAAATTTGACCGGAAAATGTTGCCGGTTGGTGGTATTTTGAGTGGGTTCTTCGGTGGTTTGGCCGGTTTTCAGGGTGCGCTGCGTTCGGCTTTTCTATTGCGTTTGGGTTTAAGCCGGCAGGCGTATGCCGCGACAACTATTGTGATTGCGTGCATGGTGGATTTTAGCCGACTGTCCGTTTATGTCTTGGATTTGTTCGTGCGGATTAAAAGTCAGGAGACCGGCGGTGGGGTCGGTCAGATGACATATTTAATCAAACTCCTCGGCGGACGTAGTGATGATACCCGCCGGATGTGGGTGCTCATTGGCCTGACGTCATTGGCGGCCTTTGTGGGTGCCTTTGTGGGTGCCCGTATGGTGCGCAAGATTGCCATCCGTACTATCCAAATCATTGTCGGCAGCGCCTTGGTACTGATGGGTGTGGCCTTGATTATTGGCTTGGTGTAAATCTCGTCTGACAGGCGTGACGAAGTATATCGTCCAGCATTCCACTTTGACGATATGACCAGACTAAGCTGTGGTGGAAGTCTTGCATGATCACGCGCTGGCCAGGTTTACACACAACTATGCAATTCGTAGGATTTTGGACGGTTTGAATATGAATAACCGTTGCCATCATATTGCGGAGATGGGATGAAACGGATCATTATATGGTTGTTCGTTGGGCTGCTGGTTTTGGGTGGCAGGGAGCAATTCGTACTGGCCGGTACAGAAGCCCTAAGTCCGCCGGGGGCGGGTATGGTCGCGCTGACCCAGCCCTTCCGTTTTCAGGGTGGTGATGATCCGGTGGAACGGGCCGCAGAGGCTACCTTCGATGATCAGGCTTGGTCCCAGATCACCCTGCCGCATACGTGGGCGCATCCGGATGGCAAACCGACTTACACCAACGCCTGGTACCGCACCACATTCACAGTGAATCCCGCTGCGGGGGAAACGGTCTATCTGCATTTTGCCGGAGTAGCCACGCTGGCGGAAGTTTACGTCAACGGCAAATCTATTGGTATTCATCGCGGCGCGTATACGGCGTTTGTCTGTGATATTACAGCGGCGGTGCGTCCGGGCGCGGGCAACGTGCTGGCCGTGCGCGTTTCCAATAACAGCAAGGATACCGCGGACTGTCTGCCTGGCGGAATGGGTAAACAACTGTATCGGGTCTATGGTGGTATGTACCGCATGGCGTATATTTATACGGTACCACCCGTGCATATCTATCCGGAACTCGCCAGTTCGGGGGTGTTTGTCACAACCAAATCCGTATCTGGTGCTGCGGCAGAATTGAGTATACGTACCGCCATTCGTAACAGCAGCTACCAGGCGCAAAGCCTGCGGGTGAGTCATGGGGTCAGTGCCCCCGGCAAGAGTACCCAGGTGGTGCAGGATTCCGACGCCATCACAATCGCTGCCGGTGAGATCAAGTCGGTAACCACCACGATGACAGTTAGCAAGCCCAATCTCTGGGCGCCTGGGCAACCGAATCTGTATGAACTCACTACCATCCTGCAACCGGTCGCTAAGGGGATGACGACCCTGCGGGCTCCGACGCCACCGTTGGTGACGACGTTTGGAATTCGTACCATCACATTCCAACAGGGGCAATTTATCCTCAATGGCCAGCCGTTTTATGTACGCGGGGTCAATAAGCATCAGGAAACCGAATACAAACTCACGGCCGTGACGGCCGAGGATCTGTTGGCCGATTGGGAGCAACTGAGTGAACTCGGCGCCAATACGGTCCGACTGGCGCATTATCCCCACGTCCCGCTGGAGTATGATCAGGCGGACCGGCGCGGGATTGCGGTCTGGGCGGAAAATGGGCATTCCAACGTAAACAATCCCACCGCGACGGGAGAACTGATTACCCGGGAAATGGTGCGGCAAAATTACAATCATCCGGCAATCTTGTTCTGGTCCTGTGGTAATGAGGCGGATTCGGTCGCCAGCAGTCGCTATGCTGCGGTAATCCGGGAAGAGGACACCACCCGGGTAGTGACATATGCCTCCAATGGCCAGAATCCCACCGGCGTGGATATTATGGCGCGGAATGTATATCCCGGCTGGTATGGCGGCCATCTCAACGGGTTCAACAACCCGTATACTTCTGAAACCGGTGCGGGTGGTTCCATTGCCACGCATTGTGCGGCGGAAAAAGCCCGCTGGACGGTGGATAAATATGAGCCGGAAGAATATCAGCAATTGGTGGCCGAACAACGTTTGCAGAAGGTGTTTGGCAGTGAACCCGAAAAGCACCCCATGCTGTTATGGTGGACGTTCCGCGAGTTTGGGGACAGCAAGTATAAAGGCCGGAATTCCAAGGGAATCCTTACCTACGCGGGTTACCGTAAAAGTATCTTCTACCTGTTTGAGTCTATTTTACGGCCCCAGATTCCGGTGGTCCGTATCGCCTCGCCGACCTGGATGGTGCGCGGCAGTGCCGGGGAGTGCGGAATTAAGGTGTATTCCAACCAGCCGAGTCTGACCCTCACGGTTAATGGGACGGCAGTGGGGACCTTGGATAATTGCAGTTACGTGCAGCCGGTGGTCAAAGTGGTCAAGGTGGTCAAGGCGCCGGGCACGAAGGCCGCACCCGAGCCTGTGCCCGCACCGCCACTGACCATCGCCAATGTCTTCTATTGGAACAAGCTGAAACTACAGGCGGGGAATAATCTGGTGCAGGTCAGCGATGGTGCCGGGCATACCGACCGGGTCACGATCTATTACGCGGGGAGCGATGCGGTAACTGCAGAAAACCCCCAGACGTTGCTGGTGCAAAATCTTGAGTCCAGCAACCCTGATAACCCGGCGTATTTTCATACCGAACCGGTGCATGCCCAGTGGCCGGTGTATTACCAGTATGATGGTCAGGCGGAGAATACGTTTGATGCCCTGCCCGCGCTATTGGATGGTGCCCAGCGGATTCTCACCAAACGCTGTTCGCAGACCGGCCAGACCACGGACCTGAGTTTTACGGTCAGCGCCCCGGCCACGGTTTATGTGATGGTTAGTGGGTCTGCGGAAGTCATAACCAAGCAGTTGACCGCTGCGGGTTTCGCGGAGGTTGGCGGTATACTGCGCTGGCGTGATAACACCGCGGCGCTGGTTCCGGCCATACTCTTTGCCAAAACCTATTCTGCCAGCCAGAGCATCAAACTGAAAGGCAGTGGCGAGGATTATGCCCTGCTCGTACAACGTAAGGAATGACGGGGGTCAGAATTTGGGCGGGGATTACACCTGCAAACTCTTCAACTGCATGAAAGGCCCATCCCGGCTGGTCAATTCCGCATGGGTACCCACTTCAATAATCTGTCCCTGACTCATCACCACGATCCGATCGGCATTGCGGATGGTGCTCAGGCGGTGGGCCACCACCAGCGTGGTGCGGCCCTTGACCAGTCGCCCGATGGCTTCCTGCACCAGCCGTTCCGACACCACATCGAGTGCCGATGTGGCTTCATCCAGAATCAGCACCCGCGGATCGCGGATCAACGCCCGCGCGATGGCCAGACGTTGCCGTTGCCCGCCGGAGAGTTTGCCGCCGTGGGTGCCTACGGATGTGTGAATCCCCTGCGGTAATTTGCTGACAAAATCCCACGCATTAGCCATTTCCAATACTTCACGCACGCGCTGGTCGGAAATACCTTCCAGACCGTAGGCGATATTTTCGCGGATGGTGCCGGAGAACAGCACGGTTTGCTGCGAAACCACGGCCAGGAATTTGCGATAGGTTCGCAGATTGAGTGTGGCCATGTCCAAACCATCAATCAGGATACGCCCCTGGGTGGGGCGGCGGAAACCAATGGTCAGATTCATGAGTGTGGACTTGCCCGAGCCCGATTCGCCCACAAAGGCCACGCATTCCCCGGCTTTGATGGCCAGAGAAAATTTCTCCACCGCGGGCCGGTTGGCTTCGGGATATTGGAAGGTGACCGCATCAAAGGTAATATTACCCTGTACGCTTTTGACGGCCTGCTTGCCTTCATTTTGTTCCAAATCCGGGCATTCCAGCACCTCACCGAGCGAACGGATAGATTCGACGCCAGTGGTGATCTGTGGGTAGACGGACAGAATTCCGCTGACCGCGCCGATAATCATGGCGAAGAACCCCTGATACATGACCACATCGCCCACCGGGATTTCGCCTTGAAAGGCCATCCAGCACACAAAAAGCAGGCAAAATAATTGGAACGTCTGGAAGGTCGCCCACGTGCAGCAGGCAAACAATTCATTGGTCACATCCAAATCCTGCCCGGCGTGGCGGATTTTCAGCAATTGTTTGTAAACGCGGGTGAGTTCGATCTGTTCACTGGCATGGGCCCGGGTGACGGGGATCATCTCGATCATCTCCGAGACCTGCGAACTCATGTTTTCCACTTCCTTGCGGAAGGCGGTATTACGGCTTTTCATGCGGTTGCGAAACAGGTGCATGATGAGGATGGCCAGCGGAATGGTGAGGACAAAAAACATGGCCACGGTGGGTTTGCGCAGCAGCGTGACCGTGAGCGCCACGCCCACGGCGATAAAGCCGGAGATGATGTTGTTGATCAACTGTTTGCTGAGGTTTTCCACCGCATCCACATCGCGCAGAACTTTGCTTTGCAGCTTGCCGGTCTGGATGTCGGCGTGGAAACGCATCGATAGTTGCTGCAGCCGGGTGACCAGCGCCGCCCGCAGCAGGAGCTGCATGCTGCGAATCGCCAGCGACATGAAGTAGGCGTGCAGAGTGTGCATGGGAACATTCTGCAGAATCATCACCGCCAGCAGCAGGCCATTGATCCACAGGGACGAATACGCGGACTGCACTTTCAGGGCATCACCGAGTTTGCTGCCATCCACCGCCAGCATCGCGGCGTTGATGATGTTGGCGGTGATAATCGGCATCGCCCAAACCGGCGAATGTTTGATGATGTACAGGACAATCGAGAGGGTTAGGTTGCTCCGCTGGCCTTCATAGAGGGTCCACAGCGTGCGGAAGGGACTGGCGTTTCGATATTTGCGATCCAGAACGGAAGTAATCAACTCCGGCTTGATACCACTGGTTTCCACACGGGCTCCTCAATGGGGCATCGGCGGCAAAAACACACATCTCCGCTCGTGACCTTGGGGATGTATTATCCCGCAGAACGCCCACGGGTACAATTCGACGCGGGTTTTCTGGGGATTTACGGACGTAACATGCCAAACCATGGCAAGTTACGCACAATTCCAAAGATGACCAAAGTCACGCAGCAGAGCAACATAAACCACCCCGCCCAGAGATAGGTCCGGGCGGGCCGGGCGGTGATAAAGGGCCAAAGTATTTGTTGCCAGATGAACGCCACACAGATCGGCCCCATGATCAGCGCCCAGGCATTCAGATGCAGCGCGGCGTACCAATGGCCGGTGAGTAGGGCATGCAGCCAGCGGGTCCCGCCACAGCCGGGACAATACCAGCCGGTGGCGGTGTAAAACATGCACGGGGGGGTCAAGGTCGTTTGGCTGGGATCAATCCAATAAAACACCCCGAACAAAATCGTGCAGAGCAGGGCCACAATCCCGCCACGGAGCAGGACCATCCATGCGTTGGTGGCATGCGTAAAACGATGCCAGCGACTGGGGGGCAGGTTCGTCATAGGGCGTGATTATAACCTGAGCGGGTGGGTTTTCCTGCCTTAACCGCGCAGGGGTTGGCAGTGGGTACAGTAGACCGTGGTACGGGCGGCAATGATGGCTGTGGTCAGGGGCTTACCGCAAGAGGGACAGGGCTGACCACTGTGGCCGTAGATGAGCAGCTTGCGGGTGAATTCGCCCTGCCGGCCGTCCGCATCGCGGTAATCGCGCAAGGTGGTTCCGCCCATTCTGATGGAGCGCAGCATGATGGTGCGCAGGTGCCGGGTCAGAAGCTTAACCTGCGCCAGCGGGATCATCCCGGCGGACCGGCGGGGGTGGATACCCGCCCGGAAGAGCGCTTCATCCGCATAGATGTTGCCCACGCCGGCGATGTCGGTCTGGCCCAGCAAGCGGGCTTTGACCGGGGCCTTGATGCCGCGCCATGCCTGCCACAGATGTTGCGGGGTGATTTCCAAGGTATCAGGCCCGAGTTTCGCCAGACTGGGATGGGCGCAGGCGTCCGCAGCGCTGGCGAACCACCAGACCCCGCCGAAGCGGCGCGGGTCCACGCAGCGTAATTCGTGGTGATTATCCAGAGTGATAACCAGATGGGTATGGGCCTCCCGGGGGAGTTCGGGCGGGGATACGTCAACCCAGCCGGTCATGCCCAGATGGATCATCAGTTGTTGCCCGCTTTGTGTTTCCAAACGCATGTATTTGCCATGGCGGTGGGTGCGGAGGAAACGCTGACCAAGTAGGTTTTGCAGCGTCAGGGCTGGGGTGAGCGCATAACTCTGATGGAACAATGCAACATGTTTGACGCGGCGGCCCAAGAGATGGGGTTCGAGACTGCGCCGGACCTGTTCGACTTCGGGTAATTCGGGCATGGGGCGGCGGCTCCGTGGAAAGTTTATAAAAAAGACATTTTTGTTCAGCGCGCAACGCACGTTCGGATTATGATAGTCGTATCACATCCACGAGGCCAAACATTTTAAGGAGGTTGTATCATGAAAGGTGTTATTCTCGCCGGCGGTTTGGGATCGCGTCTGCTGCCCCTGACCAAGATCACCAACAAGCATCTGCTGCCCGTGTACAACAAACCGATGATCTATTACCCCTTGCAGTGTCTGCTGAATGCGGGCATTGACGATGTGCTGATTGTCACCGGCGGTCAGTTTGCCGGTGAGTTTGTACGACTACTGGGCAATGGTAGTGAACTGGGACTGCGGAAATTGCGTTTTGCCTATCAGGCCGGTGAAGGCGGGATTGCCGAAGCGCTGGGCTTGGCGGAAGATTTCGCCAATGGCGACCGGATTGTCGTGGTGCTGGGCGATAATATTATCGAGCGCAATATCGCCGCATCGGTGGCGGCCTTTGCCAAACAACCCAAGGGGGCGCGGATTCTGCTGAAAGAAGTCCATGATCCCCACCGCTTTGGCGTGGCCACGGTGCAGGATGATCGGATTGTGCGGATTGTCGAAAAGCCCGCCCAGCCGGAAACCAAACTGGCAGTGACGGGTATTTATATGTACGACGCCTCGGTGTTTGACCTAATCCGCCCGCTGAAACCCTCGGCGCGCGGCGAACTGGAAATCACCGATGTCAATAATGCCTACGTCCGCGCGGGCACCATGACGTGGGAAATGCTCAATGGCTGGTGGACGGATGCGGGCACTTATGATTCGCTGTATCGCGCCACGCAATTGGTCGTTGAGGGCGGCGCCAATAAGATGCATTAAGTGGGGGGGGATGGTTGCATCTCGCACACCTCGTGGTATCCTTGCCGACATCTAGCAAGGAGCTGATTGTGTCTGTGCCAAGCCATCCGTTAAGCATCAAGAAAATTGTGGCGGTGTCTGATTCATTGACCAATGAGGAACCGGATAATTATCTGGCCTTATTGGGGGCCCGGTTGCAGGTGTCTGTAGTGGCCAACGCGTTTGGCGGGTGGACCACCACGAGTTTCTTCCGGGAACGTTTCAAAGATATCGCCTTTGCCAAGATTCCCCACGATGCCGATGTATTTCTGCTGCTGGTGGGTTCGAACAATCAATTCGAAGCTGCGGGTGGGACGGAAGCCTCAATTGCCGATGCCGTCGCGGGGGTGCAAACACTGGCCGCACATCTGCTGACGTTTTCGCCGACAGCGCAGTTTCTGCTGGTGGCACCGCCCACCGTGATACTCGAAAAAAATGTACTACCCACGCCCTTGCCCGAGCGGCGGATTGATCGCCAATCTCCGGCCATACTGGCGCAGCTATCCCAAGCCTATCGGGCCTTAGCCCAGGCGCGGCAGTGGCTTTTTGTGGATCTGTATCCCGTACTCGGCGCCGATGATTTCATGGATGCCTGTCATCCCAATCCGGCGGGTAATCGCAAGATTGTCGGAGTGATCGCACCTGTCCTTGAACAGGCCTTTGCCTGCCCGCGTTAATGCAGTACAAAACAATGCGGCCCAGCCGGGGGGCTGGGCCGCACGTATTATTACCTTGGTCGGTGGTTACTTTACGGCCATCGGCTTGAGATTCCGCCGTTGGGCCAGCATCCACTGGTATAACTCGGGATCGCCATAAGCGCGAATCCAGCAATCATGACCCATGGCCGAGTAAAGGGTCATACGGGCACGGCCACCCTGGCGGTTGATCCCGGCTACCATATCTTCGGTGGCGGACGAGAGCACAAACGGGTCCGCGCTATTGTGGAATGCCCAGATGGGCATTTGGGTCAGTTTGGGAATATCTTCTTCACTGGAATAGGCGCACATGGGTACCAGTGCGGCAAAGCGGTCGCGATATTTGGCCCCGATGGTCCAGGTGCCGTAGCCACCGGTGGACAGCCCGGTGAGAATCACCCGGTCCTGATCCACGTTGTAGCTCTTGCTGACAGAATCAAGAATGGTCACGATATCCTCGGCCTGCTCGGAATCAGCCGGCCAGCGTCCGGAAGCGGACTGGGGAAAGATCGCGATAAAAGGGAAGGTCTTGGGTGATTTGGCGATGACCGGTCCCAGGCCCACGGTGAGATTATCGGAAGCATTGGAACCACCCTCGCCCACCCCATGCAGGAATACGATGACCGGCCACTTTTTGTCCGGGGAGTAATTGACGGGGATGAACAGACCATACATCCGGGTACGGTCGCCACGTTGCATCATCCGCTTGGACATGCCGGTCCCCTCGGGGGCTCCGGCATTGGCTTGTTTGATGATACCGTCGCCAGACGCACATCCCGCCAGCGTGAATAACATCACCGATAAACCCAGACCAAGTGCCCAAAACCTACTCAAAACCATACATAACCCCTTAAAAAAGGCCAGCATTCTTGCGTCAAAGTATATGTTGTAGCGACCAAATAGCGAACCTGCAAGTCCTGTACTTGTCGCCATTTATTAAATATTAGGCTAAAATGTTCGCGGCTGCGACAATGTCGTCGCGTATACTTAAAAGAATTATAGGTAGGTGGCTATGCGTCAACGAGTTATATCAGCATTTCATGATGCCAACGGAGTTGCCCGTAAGGTCCTGTGTCCATTTCTGGTCGCCGGTTATCCATCGGTGGCGCATAGTGTCGAACTGCTGCTGGCGGCACAGCGCGGCGGGGCTGGGCTGGTGGAACTGGGCATACCCTTTTCCGATCCCGTCGCCGACGGCCCGGTGATTCAGGCGGCTTTTACCCAGGTCCTAGCCCAAAAGGTGAGTATTGCCCAAGCGCTGGCCGCAGTGGCTACCGCCCGGCAGGCGGGTTTGACCATCCCGGTCTTGGCCATGGTCAGTTATACCTTGGTGTACCGCCGGGGGGTACAGGCTTTTGGTGAACTTTGCCGGGCTTCGGGCGTAGATGGATTGATCCTCCCCGATGTGCCGGTTGAGGAAGCTGCTGAGGTGGTAAAGACCCTCGCGGCGTTGGACCTGACAGTCACACTGTTGGTAGCCCCCAGTACGCCGGCGGCTCGTCGGACGGAAATTGCTGGCCTTTGCACTGGATTTGTGTATTATTTATCGGTAGCAGGTATTACCGGCGAGCGTCAAGCATTGCCCCCGGATGTGGCGGCAAATGTCCAGATTTTACGCGGTCTGACCACAGCCCCGATTTGTGTGGGTTTTGGGATTAGTACAGCGGCTCAGGTCCGCGAGGTGACTCAGGTGGCGGACGGCGCTATTGTTGGTAGTGCCTTGGTACGTAAAGTAACGGACTGGCAGGACACCAGCCCGGTCGAGTGTGGCAGGCGTATGCAGGCGGCCGTGGCAGAGTTGGCACTGGGGCTTGCACCCTGACGATATTTAGGGAATCGCGCAATGCAGACGAATAAACACAGCATCATGTGGTTGACCATAACGCAAGTATTATTGTTTATGGCGGCGGTGGGGGGTATCTGGCGGGTACTGAGCCAGAATTCCGTGGCGGAGTTGGAGGTACGCGGAGTCATGCACTTGATGTATGGGGCGGTAGCGTTTATCGCCATCCAAGGTGTGTTGTGTATTCTGGTTTATGTCCGCTGGATCCGCAGCTGGCGCGAATTCAGTAAAGCCATGCAGGAATGGAATCCCAGCCGCAATCGGGCTGTGCCCGATGTGACCGCCGCGCCCGAGGGGGCACTAATCCAAGATGAATTGCAGCGTATTGTCGAGGAAGTTAAAGCGGTACCACAGGCGGTGGTAAATGGTGGGGTGTTATTCTCCTCCGCAGTAGTGGCGGCGGCGCCCATTCCTCCCCATCGGCTGCTGGCGGATTTGGAGACGCCGGTACGCACGGCCCGGCGTTTGGTTGAAGAATTAAAATCCCCCGCGCTGGATCGGACCAGACGGGGAGCGGTGCAACTGGCGCTGGCGGGTTTGGTTGACTATATTGACCAACTCTGCACACGGAGTCAGAAACCGGACGAACCGACCACCGCACCCACCACCAGCCCCCAGCATGCCCGGTGTCGGTTGTTGGACCTGCTGCGTTTTGTCAAATTAAATATTGATACCAGTGCCCAGCGTAAAGGCGTGGCGCTGCGCATTCATGCCTTTGGGATGTTGCCGGACTTGTTTACGGCCGACGATGTGGCGTTGCGCCGCTATATTTTGGCGGTGGCGGACTGGTGCATTCAGTTTTCGAATGCGCCCACGATTGAGCTTACCATCGGGATGCCCGTCAGCCGACAGGATGCGCTGTATTTCAACATTCGCTTCCCCGCCACCAAACTCTCACAGCAGGCCCGGCAGCAATTTCAGGAATTACAAAACACCGTGGCCGAAGTTCAGGGCCATTTGACTATGTCCACGCCTACCCGTGATCCGGATGGTGTGGAGGGCGTCTATCTGATGGTACTGATCCGGGAGTTGGCGGTGGAACTGATGCGGCCGCTGCATTTGGAAGATTTGGATTACCATGCCCTGTTGGCGGAGCCAAATGACGGGCAGAAAGTCAGCGCCAGCAATGGTGCGGTAACCCCCGCGCCGCTGGTGCCCCCATCGGCACCGGCTCCACAACCGCCAGTGGCCCAGAAACCCGTTCCCGCTCCGGTACCTACGGTCAAGACCGTATCACCTGTAGCACCGGCCGCGTATGTACCAGGTGTGCCAGCCACCAGCATGGGGATGCCGGTGGTGAAAATTGACGGCATGGTGATGGTGGTGGATGATGGCCCGGATAATCGGATGCTGCTGCAACGGGTATGTGAACGTCTGGGGGCCAAAGTGGTCACCGCCGACAGTGGTCGCGATGCACTGCATAAAGTCACCGAAGTGATGCAGGCGGGCGGAATCTTCGACCTGATTCTGATGGATATTCAAATGCCCGGTCTGGACGGTTTGGAAACTACCCGGCAACTGCGGCAACTGGGGTATCGGGGGATGATTGTGGCCGTGACGGCCCAAACCATGACCGGAGACCGGGCGATGTGTATTGAGGCTGGTTGTGACGATTACGCGGGCAAGCCTTTTGAACGCAACTGGCTGATCAACCAACTGGATTTGTGGACCACCTCCGGGCGGGCCCGGCGGGGTGGTACGTCCAACTGAGCAGGCCGTTGCTCCCCGGTTAATTCTTTTTCCCGGCTGTGGCCCAGGTGTGTATCTGGGCACAAACTTCTTCTTGTAGTGCATTCCCATTGCCGGTCTGGCCATTGACCAGAACTGAGAATACCAACGTTCGCTTGGGCAGGACCAGGTAGCCTGACAGGGCCGATACCCCTTTGATATGGCCGGTTTTGGCAAATATCATTTCCTGGTAGGCGGCATTGCGGAAACGCCGTTCCAGCGTTCCATCAGCGCCGGGACGGGCCAAGGTTTCGATGTACAGGTTGCCATCCGGAACGGTGACGGTGTGGCACAATACCCGCGCGAAGACTTCCGGCGCCACGCGGTTATTGGCCGATAAGCCGCAGCCATCGGCCAGCGTGTAGAGGGATTCGGGCAGCCCCAGTTTTTTAAGATGGTTCTGCACCGCCGTCAACCCATTGGTCCAGGTTCCGCTCTGGCCTTTGCTGGCATCATGGCCCAACCGCTTGCACAGGGCTTCCGCCATCATATTCATGGATTGCTGATTGGTGCGGGTGAGAATATCCATCAGATCCGTTTGATGGGCCGCAATTTGTCGGGGTTTGACCCCGGCGGCGAGCATCTGAGCGAGACTACCCCGGCAGACCTGGCCGGTTTGTTGCAGACCTGCCGCTACCAGCCGGTCGCGCAGGATGGTGGTGGTCCACAGGCCGGGGTCCACAATCGGCACGCTCAGGGCTTCGGTACTGGACTGGGCCACCGTGCCCCGCAATTCAAACAGGTTTTGCTCGGTCGGACGCCACAACCACACCCTGTTGGAATTGCCGGGCGCGGCTTTGATGGTGATCTGGGTATAGGTATTGGGCGGAACCATTTCGACGGAAATCCGGCCTTTATTCAGTTTGGGCATCCAATCCAGACAGTTGGCATTGAAATTCAGTCCTCCCACCGGGGCGCAGTACCAATTCAGCATCTGATCTTTGGGCCAGTCCGGGTGGGTGGTTTGTTGGTCGAAGACGTAGTCATCACAATACAGGTGTCGGAAGGACTTGATCCCGGCCTGTTGGCAGGCAACGGCAAAGGCGTCAAAAGCCGCCGTAATACTTTCCTTTTTGGCTTCCGCCAGACGGGCATCGCCCAATGCTGGGTCGCCACTACCCAGCAGGAGAAAATCTTCGCCGACCTGGTACAGCGTGGTCGTAAATGAGGCTTTGGAGCCGTAGGTGGCAAAGGCCGTGGCCGTAGTCAGGATTTTCATATTGCTGGCCGGTGTCATCGGCGTTTGGGCATTATGCCCATAAAGCATGACCGGCCCCTGGGCCGTGGCCTCCATCACGGCGATACCCACCTGGGTGGCCTTGGGATTGATGTCTGCAACCAGTCCATTGAGGCGGGTTTCCAGACTCTGGGCCCATAGGCTGGTCGCCCAGCAAAGTCCGAGTATCAGTATCAGGAGTGGGTTGGGGCGTGTCCGCAGGCCAAAAAAACTTGTACGCGGGACTGAATTTAGCATGAAAAAAGCTACTTTTCGCATAAAGGGATGTTATACTTTAAGTGCCAATTGTGTAGATTGTTATAGTCAGAACGTATACACTCGTTCTGGTCATAATGTATATATTGTAGCCGTTTTGGAGACCTTCGTAACCTGTGCTGCTAAATTAGGCTGAGATTGTCCTATGAACCTAACGACACGTACGGTACTGTTCATATCGCTGGTGGTCGGCTTCGTGCTGCTGGCGTTGGGTTGGTATGTCAAGGTTTATGCCGTGGGCGAGATTGATAATCTCCGCCGGCATCAAACCCAGACCGAGATTACCCTGATCAAAACCAGTCTGGAGAACGTGCGCGATGAGGTCGAACGCGCGGTTCAGGATTACAGTTTGTGGGATGATACCTATCGTTTTGCTCAGGATCACAATCCCGCGTATGTGGAGACCAACTTCAACCCCGTGTCCATGAAGGGCCGTGAGCTGGATTTGGTGATCGTGACCGATAACAACAAAGATATTGTACTGGGGCGTAGGCTGGAAGGGGATAAGATTGTGGCGGTCCTCGCCGCGACAGTCCAGAAGCCCAGCCCGTGGCACGATGCCGCCAAACGCATGATTAATCTGATGACTAAAAACGGCACCACCGAGGTTCGCCCCGGCGAAATCTTCGGCGGGTTGATGGTGGTCAATGAAGAGCCCAATATACTGGCGGTTTCCCCGATTTATAAAACCAAAGGTGAAGGTCAGCCCGTCGGCTATTTTATCTTTGGCCGTAAGATTGAGGCCGATTGGTTGAGTGGCCTGCAGAACCGCTATGGGATGCAATTCAAACTGATGTCCCCGGCCTTTAGCTCCCTCAGCCCCACGGTTCGTGACACGCTGATCTTCAGTAAAGAAACCGATCCGATGCTGCCGGTGACCCGCGGTGAGCAAACGCAGGTCTGGTCGCGGTTGACTACTCTGGAAGAGGGGAACCCGATGCTGATCCGTCTGGATCAGACGGCACTGGGGCTGGCCGAAGATATCAAGATGCTGGTGATCTGGGGCTTCGGGGCGATCTTGATCGTGGCCGGTACCACTTTGGTTCTGACGCGCACAGTGCGAAAGCCATTGCGCCAATTACGGGTGGACATTGAGGCCTGTCGCGCGGAAGGCAAAATGTCCGCGCGCGTGCGTTTGCCCGACGAGCAGAGCCTGCGCGATGTGGCCGGAGCGGTGAACACCATGCTGGCTGATATTCAGATGGCCCAAGCCAAAGCGGTGGAAATTGACTCGCACTATCGGTTGATTATGGATGGCGCCGGGGTGGGGGGCTGGACTTCGGATGAGCGCGGCTGCATTACCTTTGCCAATGACGTGGTGGCCGAGATGCTGGGTTACCAGCCGTGGGATCTGGTGGGCAAATCGCTGCGTGATATGGTGGCGGTAGATTACCGCGATTTGTTGGATAGTGTGATGCAGGCTGCCGGTCTGGAGGGAACCAGCCTGCGTCCGGTGGAAGTCATGTTGCAACGCCGCGATGGCGGTAATCTCTGGGTGGAATTAACGGCGGTGGGGCTGATTAAAGACCGGCGTCAAGTCGGGCATTTCGGGGTCATGACCAATACCTCGGCCCGGCATGAAGCCGAAATGGCGATCCGGCAGCGTGACGAATTGCTGGAAACCACTGCCGATGTGCAGTTGGTCCTGCTGCACAGCCGGGCAGAATCCTTTGAGCAATCGCTGCAGGAGGCGTTTGGTCTGGTGGGTGATGCCATTGGGGCCGATCGGGTTTACATTTTTGAAAATGAAGTTGATGCCACCGGCAATCCGCTGATGAGCCAGCGTTACGAGTGGTTCTGCGATGAAGTCAAAGACCGGATGAGCGGGCGCAGCCTGCAGGGTCTGCCGTATCTGCCTGACTACGAACGCTGGTTCACGGAATTGAGCCGCGGACGTGGGTTGTCGGGTCATGTGCGTGATTTCCCCGCCAGCGAGCGCATGCTGCTGGAGAGTCAGAACACGCTGTCGGTGGCGATGGCACCGATTGATGTGGAAGGCAAATTCTGGGGTTACATCGGTTTTGATGCCCTGCTGATTCCCCATCAGTGGAGCGAGACGGAAATGCATGTACTCGCCGCGCTGGGGAACGCCTTCGGGGCCGCCATTATGGCCCGGCGTTTGGAAGTGGAACTGCGCGAAGCCAAAGAAACCGCTGAGACCACAGCGCGGGTCAAGGCGCAATTCCTGGCCAATATGAGTCACGAAATCCGCACCCCGATGACCGCCATTGTCGGTTTCGCCGATCTGTTGGGTATGGGCGCAGTGCCCGAACCCGTGCAGCGCGAAGCCCTGGAATCCATCCAGCGCAACAGCCAGTATCTGCAGCGTCTGCTGACGGATATCCTTGATATGACCAAGCTGGATGTGGGCCAGATGACCATTGCCTGCGAGCAGGTGGACCCGGTGCATGTGGTCGAAGAAGTGGCCAACATGCTCGGACAGCGCGCCCGCGACAAGCGGATGCGAATCCGGATGGAAATCGAACCGGAAACCCCGCGCGTGCTGTGGACCGATTCCGTCAGGCTCCGGCAGGTGGTGGTGAATCTGGTTTCCAACGCGATTAAATTCAGCGATCATGGCGATGTGATCGTCAAGGTCGAACGCGCCGACATGCAACTGGAACCCAGACTGCAGATCGCCGTGATTGACAATGGTATCGGCATTCCGGCGGAACAATTCGAATCCGTGTTCCAGGCTTTTGTACAGGCGGACAACACCAGCACCCGGCGCTTCGGCGGTACCGGGCTGGGGCTGACCATTTCCCGGCAGTTGGCCCGCCTGATGGGCGGTGACATCACCGTGAAATCGCGCGTGGGGCATGGCTCAACGTTTACGCTCAGTCTGCCCGTGCGGGACAGCGCCAGCGCAACGACCACCTTAAGCCCCGCGGCACTGACGACCGGTGCGGCGAACGGCACCGATCGCGAAGACGTGGATGCGATTATGGAAATGATCGGGTCCGAAGTGGAACCGATTGATGATCTGGTCGGGATGTACTCCGGTTCGCAGGCGCCACTGACCGAGCCCGGCCCGGAGGCAGAGACGATTACGCCCGAGCCCACCCCCGAACCCGTACCGGAACTTGAGCTTGAGCCGGAACCCAGTTTGCCCATGGTAGCAATACCCGAGCCAGTATCGGAGCCAATACCAGAACCAGAACCAGAACCAGAACCGAAGGCGGAGCCCGTGCCTACACCGCCAGTGATTGCGCCGATTGCGGCGGTGGAGAAGCCTGTTCCCGATCCGGAGGCCAAAGCCGCATTGGACGCCTATATGGCCGAATTTGAAAGCCTCGCGGGCTTTAAATCCGCCGCATCAATCACCTCCCAAACACCTCCGGTGGTGCCGAATCCCGCACCGGTGGTGTCCACAGTTACAATGGCCAAGTCCAAAACCAAGGCCAAAGATACCACCCCAACCTCGGTGGCGCCGACAGATACCGTTGCACCCACGCCGGAGCCGGAACGGCGAACGGCAGTGGCGGTGTACAAGACTGATACACCCGTGCGAACCATCGGTGAAGCGGTGGCGGATGATGTCATGGATAAACCTGTGGCCCCGGTACGAGTCGCGGCCAAAGTTAATTCTCAACCTGAGGTACCACCATTGGAAGCCAATCCGCCCCCGAGTCCTGACAAACCTTTGGCCGGTATGCGGGTACTGCTGGCGGAAGATGGTCAGGATAACTGTATGCTGATGCAATACATGGTTGAGCGCGCCGGGGCCAAAATCACCATTGTGGGCAATGGCCTGCTGGCCCGCAATGAAGCGCTGGTCCAGAAAGAAGCGGGCTCACCCTATCATGTGGTACTGATGGATATGCAGATGCCGGAAATGGACGGCTATGAAGCCACCCGGCAATTGCGGGCCAAGGGGTATCGCGGCCTGATTGTCGCGCTGACCGCCCACGCGTTGGCGGGGGACCGGGAAACCTGTTTGCATGCGGGCTGTGATGAATATTGCAGCAAGCCGGTGAATTGGGGCAAGCTGTTTGGCATCATGCGGAAGCTGTGCGGGCTGAAAGGCTGAGTGCGGTCAGACCGCAGCGGTGCGGGTGGCGTCGGTCTGCGGATAATGCCCGCGCCGCGTCAGCATTTCCCGGGTGGCTTCCGGGCCCGACCCGCGCAAGAAGTCCATTTCACCATGGGTCAATCCTACCAGCAGCAGCAGGTCCACCACCCCGCTTTCCAACGTGAACTGTTGGGGGCCATGAGGCAGAGGATTGACCCACAGGTGCCGGAGCAGGGATTGCTTGCCATCCAGAGCAGTGCCCAGTGGTATCCGGTCGTTGACTTCGAGCAACGTGCCGCGCATTTGTTCGCTGGCGACCATGAGTTGGATGGCCATCACCCAATGGAGTACCTGAATCGCCCAAGCTGCGGCGGTGGGGGTATAAAAAATAAACTCAAATCCCAGCCCACTGTAGGCCGGGGGCCGGGCCGTGCTGGCCGTCTGACCCCAGGGATTGCTCAGTGCACTGGTAAGGTAGACCCAGTGGTTGTGGCGTTCATTAGGGGGGCTGATCAACACCCCATGACACAGCCACGCCGGAGCCACGTTGCGGCAGCCGAGTTTGGCGAATAGTTCCGCAGGAATGGTATGGATTTCTGGTGCCAACGGACCAAATAAATCGGGATAGATCTGCGCTTCGCGTTGGGCCCAGACCCGTTCAAACCACGCGGCATGCTCCGGCGGAGGATCAATGGCCATTGGGGTGGGGGGCTTTGCTGGATTGGTGATGGGACGCTGCGCGGGTGTGCGTGGTCAGCGGGGCTTCGCGTTCCTGCCAGCTCACATGCAATTCGCCTTTGAGGTAGCTGCGGGTCCGGCCCGACAGCAGAACTCGATCGCTGCCGATGCTGCAGAATAGTTCCCCGCCGCGCGGGGAGACCTGAATGGCATGCAGCGTATTCTTTTTCAAACGTTGGGACCAATAGGGGACCAGCGTGCAATGGGCACTGCCGGTGACGTGGTCTTCATCCAGACCTTTGGACGGGGCGAAGAATCGGGACACAAAATCACAACGATCCCCACCCGGTGCGGTCACCACCACGGCAATGCAGGGCAGTTCCAGCATCTTGACCAGATTCGGTTTGACGTTGATGACATCCTGGGCGGTTTTCAGTACCGCAATCAGATCCCGGTTGCGTACTGTCTGGATTGGTTGGATACCGATGACACTTTTGAGATCGGCCAGCACTTCCTCTTCCAATTCCGGCACCGGTTCGCGGATGGGGAAATCCAGACAGATCATTTCTCCCTTGCGGGTGGCGATCAGTTCGCCTGCCTGCATGGTCTTGAAGGTGATCTCATTGGCGAGCATTTCCAAATGATGGAAAACCACCCACGCCGCCGCGAGGGTGCCATGGCCGCATAAATCCACTTCCGTGATCGGAGTGAACCAGCGGATATCAAAGTCCTCGCCATGGCGCACGATAAACGTGGTTTCGGGCAATTGGTTTTCGGCGGCGATATACATCAGCAGGCTGTCGGCGGGCCAATGGTCCAGCACGCACACCCCGGCGGGATTGCCCCGCAGGTCCTGGCCCACAAACGCATGCACGATGTAAAACGGCAGATGCTTGATCATGGACGTTCATACCTTATGTGACATACTTCCGGGGCCAACGTTACACGGTTCACAGGCCAATCACGGTTCAAAATCGGCGATCCAACAAACGGTATTGTATCGCCTCGCTGATATGTTGTGCCTGCACTTGAACGGAATTGTCCAGATCGGCGATGGTTCGCGCCACCCGCCGGACCTTGTCGAAAGCCCGGGCACTCAGACCCAGTTCTTCCATGGCCTGCTTCATCAAGAGCAAACACGGCTCGTCTAATTTTACATGCAAGCCGAGGTCATTGCTACGCATCGAGGCATTGGTCATGGTACTTTGTTTGCCGAAGCGTTCATTTTGCCGGGTGCGGGCGTCCAATACCCGCTGCCGCATGGTGGCGGAATCGGTGCCTTTGGCCTTGCTGGTCAGGTCGCGATAGGTCACGGCGGGGACTTCCAGATGAATGTCAATGCGATCCAGCAGCGGCCCCGAGAGCCGGTTCATATAGCGGTCCACGGCGGCCACTTCGCTGGCTTTGGCGTTGCGCGGGTCCACGCTGCCGTGGCCGCCAGCACTGGGATTCATCGCTGCCACCAACATAAACCGGGCCGGGAACATCACGCTGGAATGGGCGCGGGCAATCACCACTTCGCCGCCTTCCAGCGGCTGGCGCAGCATCTCCAGCACATGTCGGGAAAATTCCGGCAGTTCATCCAAAAATAATACGCCGTGATGGGCCAGCGAACATTCGCCCGGCTTGGGGATGCTGCCGCCGCCGATCAGGGCCGGGCCTGAGGCGCTGTGATGGGGCATGCGCACGGGGCGCTGGGTAAGCAAACTCTGCCCCTTGGGTACCAGTCCTGCTGCGGAATATATGCGTGTGGTTTCCAACGCCTCCTGCCGCGTCAGTGGGGGCAGGATGGTGGGTAGACGCGTGCACAGCATGGTCTTGCCCGCACCCGGCGGGCCGAGTAATAACATATTGTGTCCACCCGCTGCCGCGATGGTTAGGGCGCGTTTGGCCAGTTCCTGGCCGCGGACATCGGAAAAATCAATGTCGTAGGTGTTCATACCTACGGCGTGATCATCACTGCGCGGGACTTCTGGTTCCAGCGCCAAGTCGCCATTTAAAAAGCCCACCAGCGTGGCGATGGAGTCTATGGCATAAACCTCAACATCGGGTACCACTGCCGCTTCGGCGGCATTTTCCGGCGGCACCAGCACGCCCCTGCGGCCCATTTCTTTCGCCAGCATGGCCAGCGACAAGACGCCTTTGATCGGCCGCACGGAACCGTCCAAGGCCAGTTCGCCGGCGATTAAAAATGTACGGTGCAGATCGGTTTTTATCCGTTTGCTGGCATACAGTAATCCGGTGGCGATGGGCAGTTCGAGTGCCGCGCCTTCTTTACGGATATCCGCCGGTGCGAGGTTGACCACGACCTTGTCATCCGGGAAGCTATAGCCGGAGTTGAAAAGGGCGCTGCGCAGGCGGTCCATGGATTCTTTCACGGCGGCGTTGGGCAGGCCAACGATGACAGGCTTGATGGGCCCGTCGAGTGAACCGCCGGTGCCGCGCATGACGTCTACTTCGACTTCGCAGGTAATGGCGTCAATGCCCTGTAATACGTAGCTGTGAACTTTCGCCAACATAGATTATCCCTCATGAAGTAAACACAGACTAAGCGGTATTTGATGGGTGTCAAGGTGCAGCGGACAGTTTGGTCGTAAAATATTTTTTATTCGGCTTGACAAATTGCGAAGAGGCCATATCCTATATGGCATATATCTTTTGTAGGAGATTGCAAATGGCTGGAATTTACAACAGCATCATCGAGACCATCGGTAACACGCCGCTTGTGCGTATCAACAAGCTTGCCCCGGCTGGTGGGGCCACCATCTTACTCAAGCTCGAATACTTCAATCCGCTGGGGAGCGTGAAGGACCGTATCGGTGCGGCCATGATCAATGCCGCCGAAAAGTCTGGCAAGTTGAACAAGGATACGCATATCCTCGAAGCTACCTCCGGCAACACCGGCATCGCGCTGGCCTTTGTCGCGGCGGCCAAGGGGTACAAACTGACCCTGACCATGCCTGAGAGCATGTCCATCGAACGTCGCCGGCTGCTGCGGATTCTGGGTGCGAATCTGGTTTTGACGCCCGCCGCCGAAGGCATGGCGGGAGCCATTCGCAAGGCCAATGAATTGCATGTGGCGGAACCCAATTCGATCATCGCTTCGCAGTTCGATAATCCGGCCAATCCCGAAGCCCACGTACACACCACCGCCGAAGAAATTTGGCGCGATACCGCCGGTAAGGTGGATGCGATTATTTCCGCGGTGGGTACCGGCGGAACGATCTCGGGTGTGGCCCGGGTGATCAAGCAGCGCAATCCGAACTTCAAGGCCATCGCGGTGGAACCGTCCGCCTCGCCGGTTATTACCCAGACCCGCAACGGCGAACCAGTGAAGCCGGGCCGGCACAAGATTCAAGGCACCGGTGCGGGCTTTGTGCCCAAGAATCTGGACCTGCCACTGGTGGATGAAGTCTTTACGGTGTCCGATGAAGACGCCATCAAGACCGCACGCTTGCTGGCCAGCGAAGAAGGTATCCTCGCGGGTATCAGCTCGGGTGCCAACGTGTTCGCGGCCATTCAGATCGCCCAACGTCCCGAGTTCAAAGGTAAGACCATCGTCACCGTGGCGTGCTCCACCGGCGAACGCTACATCAGCACGGCGATGTTTGAAGGGCTGGAACAGTAATTCCGCTCCCGCCGACAACCCAAAGCAATGAAGGCCCGAGTCACGCGACTCGGGCCTTTTTCGTTGGTGTATGTAGAATTTCCGGGGAGTTTTCGATACACCAAATTGGTCGGGTTATGCCCTACCCAAACACTCCTTGGAAAAACCATCCAACCCAAAGAAAAAGCCCGCCGGGTGGCGGGCTCGTGGGGTTTTCAGTTAAGGCGTAAGCGTTTACTTCGCCTGGCCGAGAATCAGCATGGAAGCCTGATTGTTGACCACATTCAAGGCCCCCAGCGCCTGAGCGGCGGTGGTCTTGACATCGGCGTTGGTTTCGCTGTTCACTGCGGTGATCAGCTTGCCGATGGTGGCTTCGTCGAGATGGTTGCCCAGCAGCTTGGCGGATTCCGCCAACGCTACATAGATGCTCTGTTTGACGGCGGCATCGGCGATATCTGTGCCGGTGGCGGCCTGGGCCAGCGCCTGTTGGGCGCCGCTGTTGGTCAACCGACCCAGCACCACCGCGGCGGCGGTGACGATTTCCGGACGCTTGTCTTTCAGGGCATCCCGCACGGCCGGCAGGGTCTCATCCACTTTGTAGATGGTGCTGCCGTCTTTGCTGAGATTGCCCAGAATCTTCAGGGCATCCAAAGCGAAGCCGGAAGCCACCGCGGCGTCCACCAGCAGGGTCTTCTGGCTGGCTTTGACTTCGGTAATGGCTTCGATCAGGGTCTTCTCATCGGCAGCCCCATCCACCTTGGCCACACCGGTCTTGTTGACGATGGCCAAGGCCACGGCTTTGAGGTCCGCAGCCGGGGCAGCCAGCAGGGTGGGCACCAAGGCAAAGCGGTAATCAGTCTGGGTCAGGCCCACGACCTTGCTGTGCAGGCCAGCGGGGATGATCAATAGATCAAAGGCCGCAACGTTGCGGCTCTTTTCGATGGCACCGGTAAGGTCGGGGGCATCAATTACGGTGTAATTGGCCCGCAGAATGGCCGTGATGCGGTTGCGATTCTGTTCATCGGAGTCAATCAGCACCACCACGGGCGTGCCGGTCTGGCTGACGGCTTCCGACAGGATCGAAGTCACGCGGAAACTGCCCGCAAAATCCTGGGCGGGGTTGGCTTTGGCCAACGCAAAGGCCGCCATGAACCGCAGCGTGCGGTCCGGCGAACCCAGAGCCTGCACCAACGGCGAAACCGACTTGTTCTGGGGCGCGACCAAACCTTGGAAGCCGGCGACATTTTCCAAAGCCTTTAGCGTTTCCGCAGCCAGCTTGGAATCGCTATCGGTCAGGGCCTTGGTCAGTACGGCATTCAGATACGTCTGACCGGCGGCCATGGCATAGAACTTCGTGGTCGGCGTGCCATCCTTGACGGTCGGATCGGTCGCACCGGCGGGCAATTGCAGTTCCCGACGCAGCGAGGCGGCCAGCCATACGCTGATCGCTTCGGCATTATCGGGCTGGAGCTTCAGGGCGGATTCCGCCGCCCGCAGTGCCATCACATTATGCCAGATTGCGGTGGGTACCAGCATGGCATCCACGTTGTTCAGGCCTTTGTTGTAATACCAAACCGGATTGACGGTTTCGGTATCAAACGGGGCGCTGAAGGACGGCTTGCGGTCATAATGCGCCGCGGCCAACTGGACAAAGAGGCTGGCGGGGGTGTCGGCGACATTCACGCCGGGACGGTTCACCAAAGCCAGGGCTTTTTCCGCTGCGGTTTTGAGTTCCGAGGTGGACTTGGGGTCGGTCGCAATGGTCTTGAGTACGGCCGCCGATTGGGGGTAGCCCAATTGGCCCAGCACCATGACCAGCGTGGTACGCAGATTGGCGTCCTCGCTCCGGGCCACCATTTCCAACACGGGGGTGACCATGGGCTTGCCCAATTCGCCCATCAACTGGGTGATCGGGGCATGCAGGTTACGCTTGGATGAGTCCTGCAGATATTGCAGATAGAACGGCACGGCATATTCGCCCGCACTGGTCAGGCGTTCTTTGCCGATCAGATAAGCGCGCGGGCTCTTGTCCAGACGTTCGATTTCCGTCTTGATGCGGTTCACGTCACGAGCCAGATCGCGATGGCCAGCTTCGAGTTGGCTCAGCAATTCCGTGGCCGCGGCTTTGAGTTCCTCGGTCCGCTGGGCGCGTTGGACCAGGTCTTCGACGTTGCGGCCATTGGCGGCGGCTTCGAAGCTCACCAGCAGAACCTTGGGTTCAACCTTGGCGGCCAAAATGGCCGTGGCGTTATCTTTCGCCAAGCCCACATTGCCGACCGTGAAATAGTGGAGAAAATCATCGGCGAGTTTGCTGATTTTTTCATCAGCAGCGGGGCCGGCGGCTACTTCCGAACTCGGTGCTGTGGGCTGGGCCCACAATACCACCGGGCTGGCCAACATCGTGGCTGCCAGAAGCGCGGACGCTAACAGAATACGTGAAGATTCAAGGCGATTCGAACGCATGCGACCTCCCAAGAAAACGTGTGGGCGCAACATCATTGGGTATCAGCTTCGATACCCCAAAATAGAAACGTGCTACGTGGCGGCCGGAATTGTCTGGACCGGCCATCTGATAGGGTTGGATTATAGACTAACCCCGTTGCCTGTCAAAACAACCTGCTAATTTGTCCGATACATTTCGCAATTTTTCACCCGCACGGGCCCCTTGGCAGGGGTGGTGCTACGGGCTATACTCGCCCACAAGTCCCCGGCCGGGACACTTTGCCCGGCGGTAAATGCCAAAACCCGCGCTGCGGGTATTAAGCTGTAACTAATATGTTTCAACCCTTCGTCATCCTGATGCTGCTGATGATTATGGGCAGCACCGCCAGCGAATTAACCCTGCCCATGGAGAGCCTGCCGGAACGGTTTACCTATTACTTCGTGGGCCAGCTAGGGCTGGGGGCGGGGTTATGGCTTTGGGGGTATGGGTTGTCGAAATTCCTAAGACGTGATCCCATAGACACTTACCGCATGGTGTGCTGGCATCGCCGGGTGTTGGTATGGGGGCGGATGGCGATGGTAGGGTTGGTGGCATGGGGCGGTTGGCAGGCGGAACTGGCGATTGGGGTGGATTCGATAGGCACCAATTACCTTTGGTTGGCCGGGGTCTGGAGTTTGTTGGCGCCAGCACTGCTGGGCTGGTTGCTGAGTTGGTGTGGGCAATACGAGGTTGACCGGGTGCAGCAGGAAGAGGATGCCTTAACCACCCGTCTGCTCGGAATGCCTGCCAAGCAGTGGCCCACGCGCATGGACTATTTGGTGCTCAATATCCGCCAGCAATGGTTTCTCGCCGTTATGGTGGTTTTGAGTATGCAGGCGCAAATCCTGTTGCGTTGGTATGCGTTCACCTATCAATGGCCAATATCCACGACCTGGCTGCTGCTGGGGTTGGCCCTCGGACTCCTGTGGGCGGGTCCCTGGCTTATGATGCGGATGTGGTGGACGGCGCCGCTGGGCGGAGCGTTGGGTCAGGAGCTGGCGGAACTGGCCGGGCGTTACCGGGTGCGGTTCGCGGGGTTTCGTTTGTGGCGGACTTATAACACCATACCCAACGCGGCGGTGGTGGGGGTACTGCCCTGGAGCCGGTATTTCCTGATTACAGATCGTCTGCTGAGGGCATTGGATGATGAGGAAATTGAGGCGGTGCTGGCCCATGAAGTGGGGCACGCGGCGCGTTGGCATCCGCTGTGGTATGTCATCATGTTGATGGCCGGTTCGGGGGCGATGAGTTTTCTGGTTGCGTCGGGGGTGGATTGGGTGCAAACCTATGACGTGGTAGTGCCGGGATGGGCGCAGGAAGCCGCCAGTCTGGGGGCGCTGGCCGGGTTTTTATTGGTGGTATTTACCGGCATGGCCCGGCATTTTGAATTGGAGGCCGATTGGTTTGCGGCCCGGCACATGGGACGGCTTAGCGCCGAGGGCTGGGCCCGGGATGATGGCGCCACGCTGACGCGGGCGCTGGTGAAAATCACCGAGCTGATGCACCGCAGTCCGCAGCAGAAAGGGGTTTTGCATCCCAGCGTTGTGCAGCGCGCCGAAGCGATGAGCCGCTGGTCGTGTGATCCGGTGGCCCGCCGGCGGTTCGTCTGGCAGGGGCGGCGTTTGCGCTGGATTATCGTAGCCCTGTTGCTGGCGACCTTGCTGGGTTGGTATACCCAGTTCTGACCAAGTCAAAGCCTTTATTTTGCCGGGGTGGCGCGTTCGGGAATCAGCGCGGTAATTTCGTTGCCGATATTCAACAGGATACGGTTATCGAGCACCTGCCAACCGCGCATATCGGCGGGGCGATTGCCCTGTGTGAGTGGGCTTTGCACCATCAGGCTACCACCCTTGCGATTGATGGCTAACAAAGCAGTGCTGCGATTCCCGTTGCGATTGTTGACGCCGGTGGCCAGGGTGACGACCGTTTTATCCGCCACAATCGTGGCCACCCGCGGGGGGGCCTGCACGGTGGCCGTCTGCCAGAGCATTTGCCCGTTGGCGGGATTGATGGCCGCGATATTAGTGGCCGACTGCATATAGAGGGTGTCACCGACCACAAACGAACGCAGGCGGGGACGCTGATCGCCCAGATTCAGCAGACCATCCTGCAAGCGCAGAGGATCCGTGGTGGTCCAGACTTTGGTCTTGCCGTCATCGAGACTATAGCAGGCCGCGCTGCGCAGGTCTTTTTCCATGGTGATCAGACCATAAGGGGTCAGGACCACGGTGAAGATGGCATTCTGGTTGAAATTTTTATTGGTCCAACGCGGCGTGCGCACATCGCTGCTCAGGTCATAGGCGCTGACTCCGCTGCTGCTCATGGTTACCAGCATGTCGTCATCCGACAGTTGCTGCCAGGTGATCCAGCCCGAGTCCGGATTGGTGATGGTACTTAGCAGGTTGCCCGTGGCGATATCTACTACCAGAATTTTACTGGTGTTGCCTTCGGGCATATCCACCATGATGGTCACCACCGATTCATTCACCTGCAACGAGCGGACCACCGGCGAGGGCAGGGTGACGCTGCTGGACCAAACCCGTTTTCCGCTCTGGACGTCAATGGCTTCCAGGCGGTCGTGCTGGGCCACGATAACCCGCTGTCCGGCCAGCCGCACGGCGCCAATACGTTCGATGCCACCACCATAATTATTGATCAGGTAGGACGAGCCGGTGCGCAGGGGATCCACATCCCCTATAAAGCTGCTGGTGGTCAGCGGGGAGCCGATCTGGATATTGTCCGAGATGCCATAATTTTCATTGTTGGCCATTTGGAAATGCGGGTTTTGATATAGTGTATTCTGTTGAACATTAAGCATCTGCATTTCAAGCTGGAACTGTTCGGGTTTGACGGGGAAGTTGGTTTCCCACGCCAGCGTGCCTGCTTTGCCATTGATCGCCAGCAAGCGACTGCCCGTGGTGACAATCGCTTTATCGCCCACCCAGCCCAGCAGGGCGATGCCGGTGCGGGCGGTAATGGGAATCTCTGCCTTGTGTTTCAACGACGTGGTGTCCAGCAGATACAAGGCATTGGTGCCGCGTTCATTGCGGTGAATGACGGCGGTATCCAGGTTGCGATAACGCGGGGTATCCTGGGGCGCGAGCAAAGTGCCCGTGCCAATGCGGTAGGGACGCAGTGTCAGCGGATTTTCTGCATCTTTGATGCCGGTCAAATCCAGTTTGGGTTCGGCCGTGGCCACCTCGCTGGGCAGAAGTTTGAGAATGGCGGTCCGGGCTTCGGTACCCTTGCGTGTTTGCCCGTTGACCGCGACATCCAGCGTGCCATACTGTCGGCCCAAACGCTCGGCCCAGGCCAGCGCTGCGGCCGGCCGGCCGGCTTGGGCATAGGCCACCGCCAGATCGGTGGCACCTTGGGCCCGTTTCTCCGCAACGGCATGACTGTTGAGCCAGCGGGCCACGCGCAGCGCTTCGGGATAATCTTTTTCGGCCCGGTTCAGGTTCAACAGTTTGACCCCCGCGTCAAAACCGGCGGGCGAGATGGGATACGACTCCATCACTTCGCCCAAGGCGCTGCGGTTGTCCTGGGCGGCATTACCGGCGGCTTGGGCTTTTTGGTGGTAGGGTTCATACAGGGTGGCGAAATCTGCCTTGTGGCTCAGGCCGCGCAGCCAGACTTCGGCTTGGGCGCTGGCGCGGGTGGTGCTGTCACCGGCGATAACGGTGGCTTTCCGCCATTCACTCTGGGCCAGCAGTTCATGCAGCCGCTGCATGGCCAGCGCAATTTGGTCGTTCTTGAGCAGTTGGTTGGTTTCCGAAATCCGCCACTGGGCCTGTTGGATCGGATTACGGGCAATTTTCTGGGCATGCCGGAAGAAGCCATCGGCCATGGCGGTTTGGTCGGGCTTGCGCTCCGGTAGGATCATGAGCTGTTCGGCCATGTAGAGATTGGATTCAAAGACCCGCTGTACCGCCGGCTCATCCTGACTGGCGAGGGTCTTGGTCACGGCGGCGCGCATTTGTTGGGCGGCGATTTCGTACCGTCCGGTGCGGAAGGCCATTTCCGCGTACATCAGCGCGGGAATCGGGTCTTGCGGGCGTTCGCTGATTTCGCGCTCACGACTGGCCACGGCCAGTTCCCAGGTCGAATACGAGGTGATGCCTTTGGTCCCGGCGACCAGCAACTGGTCGTTGGTCATGATCACATTGCCCGGCTGGCCGGGCTGTTGATCGTCGCCTTTGGGCCAGGCCACCAGACCCCGGGCTTTATCCGTGGCCAGATCATAAGTAAACAGCCCCTTTTCCAACGGCAGGACCAGAATCTGATCGCTGATGAAGGGCCGACCGGCCAGCTTGCCACCAGCGGGCAGTTCCACCGGTTCTGCGGCCAGCTTGAGCGTTTGCGCATCAATGATGCGGATGCGCGTGCCGATCAGGTACATTTTGTCATTGACGATGCCCGCCAGAATCCCGGCGTTGTCCTGGCTCTTGGGGACGATGCGGCCCGCCAATTTCCCGCTGGTCCGGTCGTAGACCCGCAAATTGGAATCGCCTTCAAAGGTAATCACTTTGTCCTGATAAATCACCGGCGCATTGGTTTGCCAGATCGGACGCGAACTACCGCCATTGGGGCGATAAGATTCCATGGCGGCGGGTTTGAGCTTGGCCTTTTCCGTGGTTTGCAGCCACAGGGTGCGGCCGGTGGAGGCATCCACCGCCAGATCGGCGCCCACGCCGGTGGAGAGATAAATGGTGTCGTCTGCCATGGCGGTCATGGGGGTAAAGCTTTCGCGCGGGCCACCGTAGTAGCCGTTGCTGCTGCTGCGCGAGCACAGATAGGTGCTCCATTCCCTGGCCCCGGTCTGCAGATTCAGCCGGGTGAGATGCACTTCGGTCATGCCATCGGGCGTTTGCACGCGTACGGGCATGATGACCGACTGATCGGAAATCAGCGGCGCCCCGGCAAATACCGCATTGCCGCCCATACCGCCGTACATCATGCGCCGGCGGTTGATTTCGTTGGGGTCTTTATCTTTTGGTTCCTGATTGCCTTTGATTACAGTGCTCGCTTCGGCGGTCCATACTTCTTTGCCGGTGTCCCGGTCCAGACAGAGCAATTTATCCACCGGTTGTACATTGGCGCCCTTGGTGTTGGGCGCGGAGGTGATGACAAATTTTCCCGCCAGGCAGATGGTATTGTGATCGGAACCACCCATTCCGTAGGGGTTATAACCGTAATACTCATTGGGATTTTGTTTGGGTGCGGCGGATTTACCACCCTTGGGATATTGCCAGACCAATTCGCCGTTGGCACTATTCAGGCATTGGATCACTTCGCCGGAATTCACGTACACCCGCCCAGCGCTCAAGGCGGGGAAATTCCCCGGCTGGTCCAGACTGGTGGTGTCCATACCCTGGTTGCGTAACATTTGTTTGCGCAGATTTTCCTGGTCGCGCCGGGCGCGGATTTGTTCGGGATTCAGCGGGCCATTCTGCCCGTCATAATTGTAATTCCACAGCCGGGCACCCAATTCCACATTGGCCTTGGGCACATCATTGCGGCCCGCGCCGCCCTGAAAGCCGGGCCATTCGCCGGGGCTGATGGTGTCATTGCGCACAATCGCGGGCGCGGCGTTTTTGAGCAGTTGTTCCAGTTCGTCCAGCAAACGCACGCTGCGGCCATTGATCACCGCATCGGTCTGGGCAAAGTCCGCCGCCAACTGGGCGCGATATTTTTCCGCTTTGTTGGTGTTCCCGGCCAGCCCTTCGGCAAGAGCGGTACGGAACAGCAATTCCGCTTTGCGCGCCGCCATACGCGGATGGCCCAGCAGATTACGCCAGACCTTGGCCGCGGCACTGAAATCGCCGCGTTCGAAGAATAATTGCGCGGCATACTCCATGCCCTCGCCGGCCACCTGGGCGGGGAAATAGCGGTCGCACTCGCGGATGATCGTCACCACATCCATCGTGGCGATGGCAGGTTTTATATTGCGTTCGGCCATGGGTCCGAAAAGCTGGTCATAATCGCCGCGCTGCACGGCGGGCATTTCCAGCAGGCGCTGGCGCACATATTCGCCCATGGACTGGTAATAATCATCGCCGACGAAAAATACTTTAGTGCTGTATTCGTCGAGTACTTCCTGATATTTCTGCAGGGCAAGCTGGGTCTGGTTCTGGGCTTCAAAGCGTTGTGCGGTGCGCAGCTTTTCCGCCGCCGCGAACGAGTCGCTGACATAGAGCGTGCCGCCGGTCTCGACGGCTTTGTCCATCATGTTGCCGGGGGCTTTGGGTTCATCGGCAGGGGCGGCCGCGGCGGGGGCTTCCTGGGCACGCGAGGCGGGCAGGGTTAAAAATATTGCACCGGCCACGGCCAGCATCAGCAACTGACTGGCGGTGGGAAACCAACGTCGGGGAGAAGAATTATTCACGTTGCCTAACTCCTGCACTGGACATAACTTCAAGCGCGCACAAACGCACATGATACCCCGTTGCCGTCCGGTGGTTTCCGTTACGGGAATTTGCGGGGGAATTATTGGGATTTTTCAATACCCCGTGAAGGATTTAAGCGGGAGGGTATATGTTGTGTGTAACCTGCTGTAAATGCACGAGTTAAAGACGGCCAAATGATACTCAATAATTGTTCGTCCGGTATTTCCGGGTAGCTTCGGGTATTTTGCCCCAACGGGGCAATATTTATATAGCCCAGGGCAACGCCCTGGGTCGCCGTGTTCCGGCCCGTACGGTGCTCTGAAGGAGCACTATTTAAAACGCAAATCGTGCTCCTTCAGAGCACCCAAGGCGGGTCGCACCAAAACCCAGGGCGTTGCCCTGGGCTT
>JBAXGE010000003.1:0-43775 GCA_037139555.1 Phycisphaerae bacterium | reverse complement strand
GAATCACGCATCGCCCAGGTGCTGTGGGTGGGGCTGCCGCCGGTGATGGTGATGGCATCGTTGCCATAGCGCATCGTACCCGCAGCACCGTGCAGCATCAGGACCTGATTGGCCACTGGTTGCAGGGCGGTATCGGCGGTGGACCAGACGCCGCCGGGGGCGAAATCCAGCGCGATCTGGGCCATGACGCCCTCGGTGCCGCCCCGCGTGGTCAGCGTCCCCGCCAGGCCGTCGGGCAGATTCTCCAACTGCAAATCCACCTCGGCAAAGGGCAACCGGTGCTGGGTGCGGCCATCCTCGGTCTGCATCCATTCATGGATATCGGCGATCCGGCGTTCCAGCGGCAAATCATACCCCGGCCGGCGCGGATGCCGCACGCCACTGGAATGCAGCGTGATCCCCTGCGGGGTCAGCGTGAAAGTATCGCCGACAAATTCACCCGCCGGACCAAAATAACTCTGATGCACCGACACACAATGCAGATGCGCTGCGCCAAACTTCATGCTCAGCAACCGCCGGGTACCGCCGAACACACTCGCCGACAATAGCCCCGCGCGGCGGCGCCAGAACTTATTGGTGGGATACCAGTCGTTATACTCGGTAGGCAGTCCGGGTAGATCAGCCAGACTGGCCGGGTCGGTGGCCCCCAAATCCAACACCGCCTGCAGCAGATGACACAGGGCATTAAACATATCACGCGGGGAATGTTGCCAGATTTCATCGGCCACTTTCAGCCAGTGCCGATCGCCACTGACCTTGCCAGCGCGGTAGTAACAGTAAATCAAGCCCTGCGGTACCAGACTTTGCCCGAAGTCATAACGATGCGACAAACCCGTTTCCACCGTGTAATCGGCATGGAACAAATGTTGGTTGAATTGCAGACACGCCAGCACCCCGCGCAGCGCTTCGGGCCACGGCCGCTGTTCATGGGTCAGTAAAAGCGAAAACAGATTGACGGTGTCATACACCGCCGGGCTGCGTTCGATGAACAGGCCATCGGCATCCACATCCACCCCTTCCGCCTGCAGGCGCCGCATGGGGGCGGACAAATCCAAGTGCGGAAATATCTGATTGACCAGAACCAGCGCTGACAATACCACCCAACGATGATTGGGCGTGTGAAAGCCGCACGTGGCCAGGCCGGGAATGGTGCGTTTGAGTACCTTGCTCAGGGCGGTTTGCACACGCTGGGCCGGGGCTCCCACCACCGAAAAGTTGGCCCACGCCGCGGCCAGATGCTGCACCGAAAATCCCGTATCCGGCGGGGAATCATAATTGCAGTCAATGGTATCAAATAGGCCGCTGGGGCGCTGGATCCGCAGCAAATACTCCAGCGCACGGGATAGCGCGGTCTCGAGCGTGGCCACCGGCGCTGCCGGTACCAGGCCCGGATGCTTGACTTGCAGCCGCCATTGCAGGCTCAGGCCATGGATTAATTCTGCCGTACCGCGATGATCTGCTACATGACTTTGGGGCTGCACGCGCCCGCCAAAATCCGCCGCGTCCGTCTGATTGCACTGTTGCACCCGGGCCGTGTCCAAGGTTTGCATCAGCGCCGTCGCCACACTATCCAACGTCAAATGATTTACCACGCATACTCCTCAGCGCGAAAGTTCTGCCGCATTGCTGCACCCGCGGCGCGCTCGCAAATTACAAACTTACTTGGTTCGCTGCGCCATCGCCCGCGATAATTCCGCCAGCAAGCGGGCATTGGTGCCCAGTTCCTGCGTCACCGCATCGGTCACCGCCACCTGTTTGGCCAGATGTTCGCGGCTGGCCTCCAAGCCCAACAGGCTCGGATAGGTCAGCTTGCCCTTGCCGGCATCTTTGCCGGTGGCCTTGCCCATTTGTTCGGCGGTGGAGGTCACGTCGAGAATATCATCCACAATCTGGAATGCCAGCCCCACGGCATGGCCATAACGGTCAATCAGCGCGAGCTGGGTCTCCGTGGCACCACCCGCCATGGCGCCCATCCGGCAGGCCACATTAATCAGCGCCCCGGTTTTGAGCCGGTGAATATGTTGCAGTTTGGACAGGCTGGCCGCAGTGGTGTCGGCTTTCGCCTCTTCGGGGTGACAGGTATCCAGTACCTGCCCGCCGATCATGCCTTCCGGCCCCGTGGCAAAGGCGAGTTCCGTGACCAATTTACCCGCCAGCGCCGCCGGCTGTACCCGCGTGGCCAGCAGATGAAACGCCAGCGTATTAAGCGCATCGCCGGCGAGAATCGCCATGGCTTCACCATAGACTTTGTGATTGGTGGGCCGACCCCGGCGGAGATCATCATCATCCATCGCGGGCAGGTCATCGTGAATCAGTGAGAAACAGTGAATCATCTCCACCGCCGCCCCGGCCACGAGCCCCTGTTCCACCGTCCCCCCCACGGCCAGCGATGACAGTACCGCCAGACCGGGCCGGATGCGTTTACCCGCCCCCAGCAGCGAATAAGCCATGGCCTCGGTAATCTGTTGGGGTGAACCCGTCAGACTTTGCAGATAACGGCCCAAATAGGTGTCCGTCTCCTGGGCAATCGCGGTAAGTGCGGTCGGTACGTCCACTTGGGACCAATTCAACGTCATCCGGGTCTCCTAACTGATGTGGGGAGAATTATACCCCAGGCCAAGGTATGCGTCAGCCGCCAATCGCCGTCCGCAGCGTGGCAATCGTATCCAAGGTTGCCAGTTCGATGGCCTTCTGCCAATCGCCACCGCTGGGGCCGGCCCACTTGGGGTCTTTATACGCAAAGATGATGCCGCGACTGGAGTTGATGATCGCGCCGGTACCGTCGGACTTAAAGGCCTTGGCGGCATCGGCCGCACTGCCCCCCTGCGCACCGAAACCGGGCACCAGAAAAATCGTATTGGGCATACGCTGCCGCAGGTCAGTTAATTGCTGGGGATTGGTCGCCCCCACCACCGCCCCCAGCGACGAATATCCACTCTTGCCACAGTCCGCCGCGCCCCACTGATTCACCAATTCGCCCACCAGTTGATACACGGTGCGGCCGTCTTCCAGCTTGGCATCCTGCAGCACTGCGGCCGAGGGATTACTGGTGCGGACGAGGGCAAAGAGTCCTTTGCCCTGTTCGCGGGCGACTTTCAGAAATGGGGATAGGGCATCGAGCCCCATGTAGGGATTCACCGTCACCGCATCGGGGCCGACGTGATCGAGCATACTGTCATAAGCGGGATTGGCCAAACAGCCCTGGGCGTAATATTGGGCCGTATTGCCAATATCACCGCGTTTCACATCCGCGATCACCACCAGACCCAGAGCGTGGGCTTCCTGAATCAGCGACTCGTAGATTTCGATACCTTCGCTATGATACGCCTCGAAAAAGGCACTGTTAATCTTCACCGCCGGGACCAGAGGGGCGACCACATGCAGGACTTTGAGGCTGAAATCAAACAGGGCATCCACCCCGGCCTGCATATCGGTAATCCCCGCCGAGATGGCCGGCTGGCGCAGGGCCTCCGGAAGGCTTTCCAAAACCGGGTCCAGGCCCACCAGAAGAGGTGTTTTTTTGCTTTTAACAGCGGTCATCAGACGGTCGGCGAAGTGTTCGGTCATGGGGCTCATTTCTCCAAGGGTAAACTATGCGGGCAGACTAACCGCCCGCAGGTCAGATGTAAACCCTGTTGGATACAGGAACTGCCGCTTGTAACAACGGACATTTTATGCCATATTAGTGGCAGTTAGGTGCATCATCTGGCGAGCGTACCGGTTACGCAACCATTTTCAAGAAGGCGTACGAACTATGTCTGTGGTCATTCAATGCAATAAATGCCGCACCATTCTCGAAGTTGATGATGGTTTTCGTGGTGGGGTGTGTCGTTGTTCTGAATGCGGCACCCTATTAGAAGTTCCGATGGCGACGCGAACGAGTACCCGTCCGGCCTCTCCGATTGCGAATGCTGGAACCAATGCCCCCCGACGCGAGGCCACGTCTGCCGAGGAAGTGCGCCCCAGTTCGGGACGCAACTCAGTTCCTGAAGGCGCACGCCCCAGTAGCGCCAAGCGTCCGCCCAGCCAAGAAACCCTCGCGGCGGTGGAAAAAGTCCGCCCCACCAGCAATCCCAAACCGGCCAGCAAGCCGGTAAGTGAACCACGGCCCAATGCCGCAGAGATTGAAGCGGTCCGCCCCAGCAGCGCCAAACGCCCCCCCAGCAAGGAATCGCTGGCCGCGCTGGAAAATGTCCGGCCCACCAGCAATCCCAAGCCGGCCAGCAAGCCAGCGACGCAGCCCGCGCCCAGTCCGGTCAACAGTCCCATCGCCAAACGCACGGTTAAGGTGGCCCCCAAACCCCCGACCCGCAAACCCGGCAACCAACTCGCGGCCATCGAAGAAGCCGTAGATGTCGAGATTGCCGAACATCACATTCCCATCACCAAGGCGGAAGGGATCAACCGTACCGCGTTGATGATCGCGGGCGCGATCTTTGCCGGGCTGGTGGTCATTGGATTGATTGTTTTCATCGCCCTGATGTTCAGCGGTAATAGTAACACCCCCTCCGGCAATGGCCCTGGCGATAACAAGAATTCGAACAACAAGACCGGCGGTACCGTGATTGACGTAATAGTTGATACCAAAGGTCCGAATTTCCTGACCATTCCCATCGTAGGCAAACGG
This sequence comes from Phycisphaerae bacterium, assembly GCA_037139555.1. Classification (GTDB taxonomy): domain Bacteria; phylum Planctomycetota; class Phycisphaerae; order WQYP01; family WQYP01; genus JBAXGE01. Next base: position 39,148 of record JBAXGE010000003.1, on the reverse strand, counting down.
GTCATCTTCAGCATTGACGGCTCCAATGCCAATGGCGATTATTTTGATTTGGTCTTGACGAGTGTATATGCCGCCGTCACCTCCCAAGAGACCAATGGCCAGCATGCCGTGGTCATCTGGCGTGAAGGTGGAATTCGGCGCGAACCCGCCAGCGGATTCCGTGGGCGTAATGAATTGCATGCCACCCGCAACGCCTTGACGGATGTCCGGGCGCTGGGCATGAGCGATGCCGCCATCTGTATGACTCAGACAGTATCGGAGCCTGATGTGGACCAAATTTTCTTCGTCACGGCCAAATACGGTTTAAGCACCAATCTGGCCGTCCCGGTCATGCAGGCCAATACCCGCAAGGTCCGGATTGACGCGATTAAACTGAACAGTAAAGACAATGACTCACCGCTGCAACGGCTGGCGGATGAGTTCAAAGGCAAATTCCTCCAGTTGGATCGGTCCAGCCTGCAAAAAATCTCCGATTCAAGCTACATGCGTTAAACGAGATTAGGGAAATCATCCCAGTTTATCATCCCATATTCACCTAGGTGAATATGGGACTATTTTTGTGCTCCATAACGCCATCTGTCGCGTATAGTTGAGTAGGTGGTAGTCCACCGGCGTTTTTGGGAGGTGCAAGATGTTTACCCAAGCCATTCACGGTCCAGTTCTGCTGGATTTTAATACCCAGTACGAACTGTTTGATCCCCACGGCGCGCGCCCCGTCATTGATGTGGCGCCCGTGGTAAGTCAATTGCGTTGTCTGTTCCAATGGGCCACCCGGCGTGCGGTGCCGATTGTCAGCACCCGCCTGCGCGATGTCGCCCTCCCGGTCACCGGGCACCAGCCCCTCATGGTGGGCCAGTTCGCCACCGCAGGCTATCACAAAATCCCCGCCACGCTGCGGCCCAACCCCCTGCTCTTGCCCGCGGACAATCGCACCGATGTCCCGGCGGATTGGACCAAACACCACCCGCAGATTATTGCGGATTTACTCGGTTTTGATCCCTTTGAAGCGCCGCGTATGGACCGCATTCTGACGGAAATGCCCGTAGAAGTATGGGTGCTTTGCGGCGGGCCGATCGAACACACGGTGCGCATCGCCGCGCTGGGGATGCTGCAACGCCGCGCCAAGATTGTCATCGTACGCGATGCCATCGCGATGTGGGATCGTGATCTGGGCGATATGGCCATCCGGCAATTGCAGTCGAAAAACATCGCCTGGCTGACCACCGCCGAAGTGCTGCAACGCTGGCCGGTATTAACCAAACGTCCCACCGCCGTGACCATGCCGGTTAAAGCACCCGCACTACGCCGCCTGCGCAAAGCTGGCGTCCGCAAGACGTTTCGGAGCTAAATCACAGCTTGCCCGCTGCGGCCAGTTGCAGATAGGTGCCATACCCGCCGGAGAGGTTCTGCGTCTGGAAGCCCAATTGGTTAAGCATCCGCGCGGCGTAATACCCGCGCTGCCCGGCAGCGCAATAGACCCGAATCACCTGATCATGCGGCAGTTCCCCGGTGCGCTGCCGTAATTGACCCAGCGGGATCAATACCGCACCGGCAATATGCCCTTGGGTGAATTCGCTCGGTTCGCGCACATCCAGCAGAACACCGGGCGCTTTAAGTTCCGACCATGCGGCCAACGGATGTTCGTGTCGTTGATGGTTGGCGGCGATCATACCCGCCATGTTGATGGCATCTTTCGCGCCGCCGTATTGCGGGGCATAACACAATTCTGCTTCTTCCAGGTCATACACCGTGCCATCTTTTTGCATGGCCATGGCAATCACATCAATCTTACGGGCCACATCGGCTTTGCCCACGGCCTGTGCGCCCAGAATCCGCCCGTCGCTGGGCCGGAATATGAGCTTGAGCCGGATGGGCTCGGCGCCGGGGTAGTAGCCCACGTGATGATTGGGATGCAAATAAATCACTTGGTAATCAGTCACCTGCGCGCGTTGCAGGGCCTTTTCGCTGGCCCCGGTACTGGCAATCGCCAGATCAAACACCCCGCAGATTGCGGTACCCTGCACGCCCCGGAAACTGGCCGCGCGGCCACAAATATGATCCGCCGCCACCCGGCCCTGACGATTGGCCGGGCCGGCCAACGCCAGCAGGGTCCATTGCTTTAAGATCGTGTCGAATACTTCCACCGCGTCACCCACGGCATAGACCGCCGGGTCGCTGGTTTGCATGTGGGCATTCACTTTGATGCCCCCGCGCTGCCCGAGTTCCAAACCGGCGGCTTTGGCCAATGCCGTATCCGGACGCACCCCGATGGCCAAGATCACCAGATCGGCGGGATAGGCCTTGCCGCCTTGCGTGGTAACCAGCAAGCCACCCGCCGAATTGGTCTGCATACCCGCCACCCCGTCACCCAAGGCCAGTTTAATGCCATGGTCGGTCAAGTGCTGGGCCACGTACTGCGCCATTTCCGGGTCCACCGGGGGCATTACCTGATTGAGCATCTCAACGATGGTCACATCCAGACCGCGATGTTGGAGATTCTCGGCCATTTCCAGCCCAATAAATCCGCCCCCAATCACCACCGCGCGCCCGGCCTGGTGCGCCCCGATCCAACCGCGAATCGCTTCGCTGTCGGGAATCGAACGGACCACAAATATCCCGGGCAGATCAATCCCCGGCAAAGGCGGACGAATCGCCAATGCCCCAGGCGACAAAATCAAATGCGTGTAGGCATCGCTAAACTCCTGCCCACTGCTCAGATCGCGCACCCGCACGGTTTTGGCCGCACGGTCAACGGCGACCACTTCGTGGCGGGTCTTCACCGCGATATTGAACCGATCCTTGAACAGTTTGGGATTAGCCAGCAACAACTTGTCCTGCGTGGCAATGACTTCGCCGACATAGTAGGGCAAGCCGCAATTGGCGAAGGACACGAATTCACCACGTTCGTACATGGTGATCTCGGCCTGCTCATCCTGCCGCCGCAGCCGGGCTGCCGCTGAGGCCCCACCGGCCACACCACCAACGATAATTACTTTACGCTTTTCTGCCACGGTTATGTCTCCTGTTGTTTGAACCACGCACTCAATGATACCGTCAACGACTGCAACTGGTGCCACAAATTTGCCCACGATTCCATGGCATATATGCTAAAAATATGGCCAATCCGCAAATGCCGGTCAGACCCGCGAACAACAAACCCAGCCCCACCGCGGCTGGCAGCAGCGCCCATAAGGGATGCACAGTCAACGCCAACACCGCGCCCAACAACCCGCAGAATCCCACGACCATCTGCACCTGACGCATAATCGGCAGTCCGGTTGCTTTACCTGTATTGACCACCACCGGCAGCCCTGCCTGCATCCAGCCATCGGTACCACCTTCCAAGACCACACAGGACGCCACGCCCGCATGACGCAATACTTCGTGCGCCTTGCGTGCCCGACCACCACTCTTGCATACCAATACCAGCGGTTGTTTACTCCCGCGCAGCGTGGCCATTTGACTACTCAGGTCCGGCAGTGGGATATTCACCACTCCGGGAATATGCGCTTCAGTAAATTCACCGTGCGTGCGTACATCCAGCAGCACCGTCTCGTCGCCCGCAGTGTTTAATTGCTTTTGCAGTTCCTGCGGGGTCATCGTCATAATCGGTTCGGCCATTCTGGACTCCTTGAGTTAGTGCCTTTATATTACTGAATCATCATATAGGAATGTTTCTGGATTAGCAAGTCTCCACCAGCAATATTTTCTCTCGCCCACATCCTGCCATCCGATAGACGCAATCCGCCCTTTGGGCTAACATGCCCGTTTTGCATAACGCATTAGTGATATTGTATTTACACAAGGTTTTTTCCATGGCTGCCAAGCTCCCCTTCGCGTTTCCGATGCGTCAGGTTCACCTGGATTTTCATACCGGGCCGCAAATCCCGGATGTGGGCGCGAATTTCGACCCCCAGCAATTCGCCCAGACCATGAAAGACGCCCATGTGAACTCGGTCACCTTGTTTGCCAAGTGCCACCACGGCCATCTGTACTACAACTCCAAGCGTCCCGAACGGCATCCGGGGTTGAAAAAGGGGCTGGATATGGTCGGTCAGCAGGTCGAAGCCCTGCACCGCGTGGGTATTCGTGCCCCGATTTACCTCAGCGTGTTATGCGATGAATACGCCGCCAATACTCATCCGGAATGGATCGCGCGGGAAGCGGATTCCTCGCTGGTAAAGCGTTCCAAACAAAACAACAAGGTCTTTACCCCCGGCTGGCAGATCATGGACATGACCAGCCCGTATCAGGATTTTCTGGCCGAACAGACCGCCGAGGTATTAAAGCTGTTCCAGCCCGCCGACGGTATTTTCTTTGATATGTGCTGGGACCAGCCCTCGACCAATCCATACTTCCTCAACGCCATGCGTAAGGAAGGCCTGAACCCCGAGTGTACGGAAAGCCGCGAGCGCTTTGCCACCGTGGTTGCCAAGCGCTACATGAAGCGTCTGTACCGTCAGGTCAAAGCCAGCAGCCCCGATGCCACAGTGTTTTTTAACTGTCGGCCGCTGTTCCAACTCGCCAGCGATATCGATTTCATGACCCAGGCCGAAATCGAAGCCCTGCCCACCGGTGGCTGGGGGTACATGTACTTCCCCATCAACATGCGCTTCGCCCGCACGGTCAGCCCCAAGCCCGTATTGGGCATGACCGCGCGGTTCCACAAAAGCTGGGCCGACTTTGGCGGGATGAAACCCCATGCGGCCCTGGCTTATGAAACCGCCTCGATGATTGCCCACGGCGCGGCCTGCTCGATCGGAGACCAACTACACCCGCGCGGCGTACTGGATAAAGCCGTCTATGAACTCATCGGCCATGCTTACAGTCATGTGACCGAGTGCGAACCGTGGTTGGTGAAGGCCAAGCCGGTCACCCAGATTGGCCTGTTCCAGAAACCCACCGGCGTGACCAACACCACCCAATCCACCAGCCAGACCGACGAAGGTGCGGTGCGGATGCTGACCCAATTACGGCATCAGTTTGATGTCGTCCAAACCGGTTGCGATTTATCCAAGTATGATTTGCTGATCGTGCCCGACAGTCTGGCGCTGGACGCGGCCCTGGCCGACGAATTACGTGCTTATATCAAGGCCGAGGGGCGGGTGTTGTTCACCGGCAGCAGCGGGCTGGGTTCCGACGGTACCCCCAGCTTCCTGCGTGAGTTGGGCCTGACCACAGCGGGCGAATCACCCTATCAGGCCACTTACATGCGGTTCTTAGGCAAATATAGGGCCGCCGCCGCGCCGACCGATCACATCATCTACGATCGTACCGTTCGGGTCACTGCCCAACGCGGCACCCAGGTCATAGCCGGGGTGGTCGAGCCCTATTTCGATCGCACCTGGGATCACTTCTGCAGCCATAACCAAACCCCCGGCGACAAACTCAGCCCCTACGCCCTCGGCAGTGTCCATGGCCGCGTGGGACATATCGCCTTCAATGTGTTTGAAGCCTACGCCAAGCATGGCAATCTCCCCTACCGCAATTTGGTCAAGACCACTTTGGATGCTCTGCTGGGCAAACAGCTCATCACCGTCAGCGGCCCCAGCTATCTGGAAGCCACCGTCACCCAACAGCGGCAGGACCGCCGGCAGACTCTGATTGTGCATCTGCTGGGGTATCAATCCGAACGCCGCGCGCCGGGGATTGACATCATAGAAGACGTGGTGCCGCTGTATGATCTGGAGGTGGTCCTGCAAACCCGGACCCAGCCCAAAGCCGTCACCGTGGTGCCCGCAGGTGAACCGCTGGAATTCACCTGGAGCAATGAGGCGTTGGCCTTTACCCTGCCCGAGCTCAAGGGGCATGGTATGATCGCGGTAACTTTGTAATGTGACGTTGTGTAATTAAGTTAGCTAGGAAGCAATTATTGCCGGACATTCGCATTGGAAATCCATCAAGCACAATAAAGCCGTGGTGGACGCACGCCGGGGCAAACAGTGGAGCAAACTCGCCCGCTTGATCATTATCGCCGCCAAGAATGGGGCGAATCCCGATGACAATCTGACCCTGCGCTACGCCATTGACAAGGCCTGCGCGGCCAATATGCCCAATGACACGATTGACTAGAACGTCAAACGTGGCTGCGGGGAGTTCGGCAGCGACAACTTTGAAAACATCACCTATGAAGGCTATGGACCCGGCGGGATCGCCATCCTGGTCGAAGCCCTGTCCAATAACCGTAACCGTACTGCGGGCGAAATCCGCACCATCTTCGACCACAACGGCGGCTCCATGGGGGCCACCAATTCGGTGGCCTGGATGTTCAGCCGCAAAGGCGTCATCAATATCGAACGTACTCGGGTGGCCGAAGACAAACTGATGGAACTGGCCATCGAAGCCGGCGCGGAAGATGTGCAGGTCTCCGAAGAAGGCTACGAGATCATCACCGCCATGACCGACTTTGAACCCGTGCGCAAAGCCCTTGTGGCCGCCAAGATTGCGCTGGTCTCGGCGGAGTTTGTTTCTATTCCCAGCCAAATGGTACAACTCAGCGGCGCCAAGGCCGAGTCCATGCAGGCATTAATTGAAACGTTTGAAGAAAATGACGATGTGCAGAACGTCTTTACCAATGCGGATTTCCAGTAAACCACCGCGATTATTCACACAACAAAAAGGACTGCGGTTCTCACCGCAGCCCTTTGCTATTTAACGCTATAGGGAAGCAGGCTTAATGGCCCTGCAAGGCCTGGGCTTCTTTGACCAGAAATTTCACCGTGCTCATCGGCATGATAATTTCCGTGGTCAGGGCGGTGTCAGTGGCGCCCATTCCCATCACCATCGGCGGGGTTGCGGCCTTGGGCGCCGCCGGGTCCACCGCAGGATCGGCCATTTCCGGCAGGAAAGCCTTTTTGGCCATTTCCACCCAACTGGCCACGGGCATATAGGCCACCATCATATTGCTGTTCTTGAGCAATTTCTTACCGGCAATAACACCCGCATCTTTTTCCAATGCGCCATCATTGCTCTGGTAACTAACGACCGCCTTCTTAAGCAGGTCTTCGCTCCCAATTACCGCGAGGAGATTCTTGGTATCAAACCCGATGTAATAGGTAATCGTGCCATCTTCGCCATACATGGCGGTCAGCGTTTTCTTCATCATTTCCGCTTCTTGAGGCGTGACGGTGGTTTCATCCACCTGCGCGGTAATCGTCAATTTATCAAAGCTCATCCCGGCCACCTTCAGGGCATCCTTTTCCGCCTTGATGGTGGTCTTGAGTCCCTTGGCCTGGGTCCCAAAATCCAGCGCGGACGATTCGTAGAACTTTTGGATTAAATCTTTGGCCTTGGTGGCATCAGACATCGCGTAGATGAAGACCCCGTTCAGTTTGCCTGCTTTGCTGTCCAGTACAGGCTCCAACATGACGCCCTTGATCCCGCGGGTCAGTTTCATCACTTCCATTTGCGTGGTCATGGCTTCGGTGGCCTTGGCCGCCATGGGCGATTGGGCCAGTGCGGGATATTTGAGAATATCATTGACCGTCTTGGTGATCTGCGCACCCACCGAGACATCATCCCACGCCACGGAGAACGCGGCCAAATACTTGCCCGCAGGCAGACCGGTCAGGTCCACAACCTTCGCGGCTTTTTGCGCAGCTATCAGCTTGGCAATATCACTGCCGGGCTTGAAGTGGCCACTGACACTCAGATTCACGCTGTCATCGGTCAAACGTATGCCCACCACGCCAGCATCCGACTGGGTCAGATAGTTTTTGACGCCATCAAAGAAAAGTGCCGCCATCGCCTGAACCAACGGGGCGTTGGGGTCCTTCTGCATCTTGATGGCTTCCATGGCCATCAATTTAACCCCGGCAATCTGATTGCCGTAGGCCTTGTTGATTTCGGGTGTATTGGCATAGATCGTCAGATCGTTGGCGCTGAAGATTTGCTTCAGTTCGGCCTTGAGCACGCCATCCAATTTATTGGGACTGGCCAGAAATTGTTTGACCACTTCCGGCGTTTGTCCCACCACCACATATTTATTCAGCAGCGCCGCGGTCATTTCATCGCCCTGGGGGCCGGTGATGGTAATCAGACCGTCTTTGGGATCCGTGGGTTGAAACGGAACCAACAGAGCTTTGCCATCTTTGGCGGGGATCAATACCACCACAGGAGGCTTAGCCTGCGGCTGGTCCTTGGCTTTGGGCAGCAACGCAATCACCAACGAGCCATCCATATCAATGGCATCCGCCACCCCAAAGCCTTCCACCAGCGTGGAAATGGCATTGGGCGGGGCCTGCACGCCCAGTTGGGTGGTCATATTGCCAATTTTGTTGTCCAAACTTTTCAGGCTCTTGGCCATGATGATGGCCTGGGTATCCGAGGGCAACAGTTTTAGTGCCGCCTCCTGCGCCCGGGCCAAGCCCGCGCCTGCCACCGCTACGGTCAACACCATCGCCGCTGCCATCCACCGCCGGGTTGTCTTTAACATGAATAGCTTCCTTAAAAAGAAATTGCCACGGGTCTGATTATAGCCAGAACACGAAGCCTGCGTAATAAGACAACGTTACCGCCAAAAGGTTATTCGTTCAAAATATTATTTCGCTTCCTTTCGCTCAGATATCTGCTACGCGACCGCCGAGGCTATGCTCCGCAATCGTCCGAATGAAACTGCTACTGTGGCGGCATCGCCCGTCAAATTCCGGTGCTAACTGCACGCGTATAAACCTATTAAACACTCAGTATTTGCCTAAGCTTTAGGCACGGTAAATCTTTTAAGAATTTGCTTGCATCGGGTGCTGCGATGCGTAGAGTTAATAAGTGCCGGAAGCAAGTTACTGCGTCCTTTTTTACAGGAGTAGTGGTTATGCATCGTCGTACCTCTGGGTCCAAAGTGCGTTCGCACAAAATCGGTATCGGCAATGGTCGTTTCCAATCTCACAAACAAGCGCGTTTAAGTGCCCGTCGGGCCTTGGTAGCTTGGGAACAGGGTAAAACCAGCGAATAAGTCCCCTTTAGGGGCGTGTCTGGGTGTGCCGGGGTGTCCCCTGGCGGGGATTTACTCCCCATCTGCCACGTTACCATTGGGCAAGAATTATGGGGGCGGTTATACTGGCACCCATGATATCTTGTCTGCGGACTCGATAGTTCGCGACGTAATTGCAGGTGGAGCTTTATCATGACCCAGGCCAATCCGGGCACCCAGACGCCCCTGATTCTAATCGTGGATGACAATGCCCAGAATGCCGAACTCATTCAGGCATATCTGGAAACCATTGACTGTACCACCCTGGTGGCCGTAGATGGGGTGGATGCGCTGGAAAAGGTCCGCGCCAAATCCCCTGATCTCATCCTACTTGATGTGATGATGCCCCGCATGAGCGGTTTTGAGGTCTGCAAACGTCTCAAAGCCGATCCTCAGTTCCAAAACATCCCCGTAATCATGGTCACCGCCCTCAATGAACTCGGCGATGTGGAACGGGGCGTGGAGTCTGGCACCGACGACTTTTTATCCAAGCCCATCAACAAATTTGAGCTACTCACCCGCGTCCGCAGCCTGCTTAAAGTCCGCCACCTGCAGAGCCAATTGGAACGGACTTTGGCCTATATGACCGACGTGGAACAAGGCGGATTAACTCGTCCCTCCCAATTGCCACGCTAACCTTGACGTTTTAAGTGTGCACCACACTTTAACTATCCTCCGGGTTGGTATATACTCCCGATTACATTGTCGTCGTAAAGGGTGCCCACCGCGCTTTGACGACGTCAGTGGTCGAAAAATGTTTTTTACAGAACAGGCACACTGGTAATGCTGCGTTTTTTAGTTTTTCGCGATGGCGTTCACCCCCCCGCAATTGATTTGTCGGCGGCTTACGTCATTGGCCCCGATCTGGTGCCCATCAAAGCGGAATTTACCTACGCCAACGGCCAATTGGTTATTCGCAAACGTGCTGCCGGCCCCGCGTCCCTCTGCCTGATGTGGGATGTGAAAAATTTTGGCACGGTATTGCTCGATACCACCCGTCTGCCCGAACGTGATGACCCCTACAATCTGAATATCGAACTGGCCCGGGGCCGGCTGATGCGTTTTACCATGAAACGCGAAGAATGGGGTCTCCACGACCTGACCGAAGCCCAGATCATCAGCGATAAAGCCGACGCCTGTCGCGACTTGCTCATTGAGGCCATCGTGAATAGCGACAATCCGCCGGTGGCCTCCCATTATGCGGATCGCTGTCTGACCGCAACCTTGCCGTTGTCGGAACAGGCCGCCCTGACGCACGCCGATATCCTGCTGCAACGGCGACTCATGACCGGCAGCCTGCCGAAAAATGCCTTTGGCTTACGGGTTGACCTGCATGTAGTGGAAGAGGATTTTCGCAAAGTCGCCGCCACGGCGAGTGACTTTGTGTGCCTGCCCATGCCGTGGCGCATGATTGAACCCGCCGAACAGGAATTTGAGTGGACCCTGTCGGATGACTGGGTGGAATACATGTACAAGCGCAAAGTGCCCATGATGGCTGGCGCACTGGTCCAGTTCAGCGATAACAATGCCCCCGATTGGATTTACACCTGGGAGCATGACTACGAAACCATCCGTGATTTTCTGGTCGAGCATATTGACCGCGTGGTAAGTCGTTATGGCACCTACGTTTCCATCTGGAATGTCCTGAGTGGTTTGCACGTCAACAATCAACTGAGCTTCTCGTTTGACCAGTTGATGGACCTAACCCGTCTGACCGTGCATCTGGTCAAGAAAATCGCTCCGGGATCGCGTACGCTGGTCGAATTGACCCAGCCATGGGGCGAATATTACGCTCTGAATCAACGCAGCATCCCGCCGATGCTGTACGCGGAAATGCTCGTCCAATCCGGGGTGGATTTTGACCTCTTTGGGCTCAATTTCCGTTTCGGTGCCCCCCGCGATGGCGGTTGGCAGCGTGACTTGTTCCAAATCAGTGGTTATCTGGACCGCTTTGCCGCACTGGGCAAGCAGGTCATCGTCACCATCGAAGCCCCCAGCGACATGAATCCCGAGGCCATTGCCGCAGGCTGCTGGCGGCGTACGTGGAACGAAACCATCCAATCGCGTTGGCTGGAATCGGTCACCGACATCTGTCTGAGTAAACCTTATGTCGAAGCGATTTGCTGGGGCCAACTGGCCGACAATCCCCAAGGGACATTCAAACATAACGGTTTGATGACTCAGGGGCATGTGGCCAAGCAATCGCTCCAGACGTGGTCGGCGCTGCGTAAAGCCGCCGCGACTTTTCGCGCCCGCAACGGCAAAACGCCCGTAACCAAGGCCTGATCCGGAACACCACGATGTCCACCCTGCCCGCACCTGAGCCCCCGCCAGATGAGTTGCCGGAAGCCACAGCCGACCCGGCCGGCTGGTCCCAACGTCAACGCATCGGGTTGGTGCTACTGCTGACTGTGCTGGCGGTAGTGTTAACGTACCAGTGGTGGCAACGAGAACCCTATCAGGGCGTCACGGCCAGTGCGCAAACCCTCGAACCGCTGCCGCAACAAATTGATCCCAACACCGAGTCGGTTGAATCCTTGAGTCGTCTGCCCGGCATCGGTACGCACTGGGCGCAAAAGATTGTAAACTTCCGTGAGCAGCAATTGCAGGCGGGCCGGCAGCCGCCCATTTTCAACCGCCCCGATGATTTGAAAGCCATCCCCGGCCTGCCCGGCAAAGCCATTGATCACGCCGCCTACTTCATGCGGTTTCCGGACACCACCTGGCAGCAGACCCCCACCGGACTGAAACTACCCGCAACCCTCCCCGACGCCACTCCGCGCCATCAGGATCAGGACTAATTGGGCACCGGCACGGCCTGCACAGCCGGAGTCATCAACGCCGCCACCTGTAAACGGGCCTCGGCCATGGATACTTCCAGCCGACACCCCGCCGCGCGGGCGTGACCGCCCCCGCCGAATTGTCGGCACAGGGCATTCACATCCAATCCATATTTACTGCGCATCGAAACCCGCACCCGGCCATCGGCCATTTCCGTCAGTAAGGCCACCGCCATGCAACACCCCACCTGCTGGGGGATATCCACCAGATATTCCGTTTCCGACGAGACCGCGCCGGTCTGGTGAAAATCTTCCTGGGTGATGCTCATCAGCGCCAGGCGTTTATCGGCGTGCCACTGCAAACTTTCCAACGCCCGCACCGTCAGCGCCAATTTTTCCGGGCGTTCGCTCTGCATAATCTGCTGATACAGCCGGGCGGAATCCAGACCGGTAGCGATCAACTTCGTGGCTAATTCCATCACCGCCGGGGTGGTATTATCAAAGCGGAACCAACCGGTATCACCCGCCAAGCCGGCCATAATCGGGAGCGCCAATTCCCGGTCCAGTGTCATCCCGGCCGCCACCGCCGCTGCCGCGAGAATCTGACAACACGCCGCAGCGTTGGTATCGGCATAAATCACCGGGCCGATGGGATCCCGGCTGAGGTGATGATCCACCGCCACCACTTTGGCGCTGCAACGTTTGAGCAGGGCACTGGCCTTTTCCATTTGCTGCCATGTGCAGGTATCCACCGCCACCAGCGTATCGCAGTCAGCCTCAATCGCCGCCTCGGTTTCCGGGCTCCATGTCCGACGCCGGGCGTGCACAAATTCCTTCAAGAGAAAACCATACGCCGGTGGAATATCCCCATATTCCACCAAAGTAATCTCGGTAGCCCCCAGATACCGCAAAAGCAGCGCCATGGCACACTGGGAACCCAAGGCATCAGTGTCGGGGCGTTGGTGCGAGAAAATCGCTACCCGCCGGGCCAAACGCAGCCGCGCTATCAATTCGTCCATACCCACCAACGGTACCATCGTAGCCATCGTGCAAACTCCTATCCCACCGGCAGGGACATCGCCCGGACACTGGCAGCATCACGTTCCAATTGCCGCTTGAGTTGTTCCACGCCACCAAATTTCATCGTATCCCGCAACCAACTGCGCACATCCAGCTCCAACACCCGGCCATACAAATCGCCCGTAAAATCCAGCAGGTACGTCTCGACTGTTACGGTCTTACCCGCAAAAGTGGGATTACTCGACACACTCAACGCCGCCGCATACGTCCGCAACCCCACCCGCGCTGTGGCAGCATACACCCCCACCCCCGGCAGCATCTGCTGAATAGCGATATTCGCCGTGGGAAATCCCAACGTCCGCCCCCGGCGGTCACCCGCAACCACCGTTCCGCTTAGTTGATACGGTCGGCCCAGACACGCTTCTGCGTCCCGAACCCGCCCTTGGCCGATCAGCCACCGGGTGAGACTGGAACTTACCGGCACAATGGTACTATCCCCCAACACCGCCGTCTGGGGGGTTAGCACGGTCACTTCAAACCCCGCCTCCGAGCCCAAAGTTTGCAGCGTCTCAATACACCCCGCCGCTCCCCGGCCAAAGCGGAAATTCGGCCCTTCGACCACCTGCCGGACCCGCAAGCAGTCCACCAGTACCCGTCGGATAAAGTCTTCCGCACTCATGGCCAATAATTCGGTTGTGGCGGGTAGGAATATGGTGGCATCCACCCCCGCCTGCTCCAACCAGCGTAAACGCTGCTCCAGCGTGGCCAGTGGGGCCGGTGCGGATTCGGGCCGTAATATGCTTAGCGGATGGGGATCAAATGTGATGGCCAGCAAAGGAATTCCACCCGCACTGGCCAGCGCCCGCCCCCGGGCCAACATCGCCTGATGGCCGGTATGCACCCCGTCAAAATTACCTATACATACCACTCCACCGAGGTGGCGTGGGGGTAGTTGCTGATAATGGTCCAAGCGTTCCATGGCATGAGTATATCGGGGATGATGGGGATTTGTCCCCTGTACCTTTGACTAGCCAGCAGGCTTGGGCTAAAGTGCTACCCATGAGCGAAGATCAACTATCCCCGGTTCCGACCGAATCTGCCCCTCCGGCCACGCCTGAGGGGGTTCCTGAGGCCACTACGGCACCCCTCGGGGATGCAGTCTCGGCCACGCCCCAGCTACCTGCCCAGCCGGAGCGGCTGCTGACCGAAGACCAGATCCCCCTCACTCAAGTAATCGAAGCCCTGCTCTTCTCCACCGATGTACCGCTTACCGCCGGTAAACTCGGCGAAGTCTGCGGTTTGGATAGCACCAAACCTATCCGTCAGGCCGTGGATGAACTCAATCAGGGTTATCAAGCCCGCGCTGCCGCGTTCCGCATCGAAGAACGCGCTGGCGGGTATCAGTTGCTGACGTTGGCCCAATATTCCGGCTACATCGAACGGCTGGTGCGGAAGCGCGACGAAGGCCGCCTGACTCCTGCCCAATTGGAAACACTGGCCATTGTCGCCTATAAGCAACCCCTCACGCGGGTTGGGGTGGAAGCAATCCGCGGCGTGGCCTGCGGCGATGTCCTGCGGGCGCTGATGGAACATAACATGGTGAAGATTGTCGGCCGCGCTGAAGACCTTGGCCGCCCCCTCCTCTACGGCACCACGCGGTACTTCTTGGAAGTATTCGGCTTGGCGAACATCAAAGACCTGCCCAAGTCGGACCAATTACCCGCACCGTAATTCCCGAACGCTGCATAGCTATCCCAACGGTCTGGGAATACCATCCCCCACACTCAATCCAACTTGCGATTCTGCCGATTCAGCAGCGCGGACGCCGCCGCCACCTGAACTCTCGTGGCGCGGTCCGATAGCATGCTGGTTAAACGTTCGAGCTTGCCGGGGCCGGGGATGTCACCCAACGCCAACGCGGCCAGTACCCGAATGGTTTCGTTGCTATCTTCGGCATGCTTCAAAGCCAACTCTTCCCCCTGACGGCTGCCCAGTCGGCCCAAGCCACGGACGGCGAGTAATTGCCCCTCGGCCATCGGGTGATCCACACCGGCCAGCATAATATTGCCCGCCTCGGTCAGATTGATTTCCGAGGCGATTTGCATGGCTAAAAATTGCTCATCGGTAAACCGGCTCAGACTCATTGCCCGGATGGCATTGCAGGCGGATTCATCACCCAGTCGCGCCAGTGCGGCGGTGAGTTCGAATTTCACCCGCGCCACCACATCGCCCCGCCGGGCATGCAGCAACGGCGCTGCGGAGGCATCCCCAAGCAGGCCCAGCACCAAGGCGGCATTGGCCCGTACTTCCTGATCCGGATCATTCAGATACGTGGCCAGTTGCGTCATACGCTTGCTGTTACCCAGACGCTGCAGCGCATAGATGGCGCCCACCCGGACGTTCTTGCTGGCATCTTCATCAGCCAACTGTTCCAACACCGGCAACACCGCCGCAGCTTTGCGTTTACCCGCAGCCATCGTGGCGGCGAAACGCACCAGCCATTGCCGATCCCGCAGGCCGGTTTCAATAATTTCCTGTGCGCGGATATCCGCACTGCCCTGCACGGCTTCGATCACATTGGCCCGCACAATCGGGTCCTGATCGCGGAATTGCAGTTGTAACAACGCCATGGCCCGTTGATAGGCATTATCCGCTACTGCCGCCGATACCGGCTGCACAGTACGGGACGATGGCGTGGCTTCCTGACAGCCCCAGAGTCCCACCACCAAACCACCCGCTACGATTACCGATACAAACTTCATCATTAATCCTCCAATTGAGGGCCGGCACGGCGCGGCCGCACCAAGGTCCAAGCAACCGCCAGAATGGTCATTATACCCAGTCCCACGATCGGCAGGTCGCCAATCTGGCTATATACACTCACCCGTGAATCCAGCGGGAGATTGCCCGCAGCAATACCATTGAGCCCAAACACTGGCGGGGTGCTGGGATCATCATCATTATCCACGATTTGCAACACCCGGCCACAACTGTCCACCAGACTGCTGCCCCCGCCATTGACGGCGCGGACAAAGCCCGTACGGGCCTCAACGGCCCGCATCTGGGTGATTTGCAGATGCTGCATGAACTGGCTGGGACTTTGATACCAACCATCGTTGCTGATCGAGACGAGAAAATCCACCTGCTTAACCCCGGCCTGCGGGTCCACAAAGGCCCGGGTGACGTAAGGGAACACATCTTCATAGCAGATCGGTACGCCATAACGGTAGACATGGCCATCCGCCGTCATCACAAACCGGTGCCAGTCGGTGCCGGCCTGGATGGTGTAGTCGTAATCGCCATAGGGCGAGAGTTTCGCCAGGATACTGCGGATCCACCCCACGTTCGCCAGCGGGATATATTCCCCATAGGGCACGCGGTGCCGTTTGGCATAGAGTGGCATGACCAAGCCTTGCTGGGGTGCATACTGCGCGGCCACGTTGTAGCGCAGACTCGGGCCGGGCGTGCCATCCATATTGGGAGGAGAAACTTCCCGACTGCTGGCTCCGACTAATAAATAACTGTGGTAGGCGGTGGCTATTTTCGTCAGCAAGTCGTCGCTATACCGCGACACTTCACGTAGCGCGTTGTCCACACGGGTATCACCCGGCTGAGGTATATTACGGAACTCGGGGTTGATATAACCGGGCACCATGGTTTCCGACCAGACGATTAATTGCGGATGGTGTAGGTCGAAAGCATCACGACTGAGTTGCACGTGGGGATGCAGCATGAGGTCCTTGCGTTGCTGGATCCATTCCCCGAGGGTGCGCGGTTGCTCATCATCGCGGACCCCCTGGGGCACATAATGCTGGATCGCCGCGACTCGCGGACCCGGACTCAGGCTGTCCTGCTGGAGCCGAAACCAACCATACCCCCCCGCCAGCAACAAGAGCGCCAGCCCCGTCGCCGCAGTGGTGAAGATTTCTTTATTCACCTGCCCTTTAACCCGTAGTGGCAGATGCAGCACATCGGACACGCACCCCGCCACCGCCGCACACAGCCCCGTCACCAGCCATACCCCACCGAGATCGGCAATCTGCACTAATTCCAGCCGGGGCATCAGAGCGTTGCCCAGCAGGAACCAGGCGAAGCCGGTCATAATGACCGAGCGTAAATACTCCAGGGTAACCCACACTAACGGCGCGGCCCACACGGCAGGCCAGCGGAGATTCATCATCAACCGGCGCAGCGCCCAGCCAAATACCGCCCAATACAGCCCCAGATACACCGACAAGCCCAGCCAGCCGGGCATGGTGACATGAATCAGCCAATTCAGCCCAATGACGTAGAAGGCCGTGCCAGCCAGCCAGAACAAACCAAACCAGCGCCAATTAAAGTTGCGCGTCCGGGCACAGGAAATCAGCGGGGTCAGCGCCACCAGCGCTGCGGGCCAAAAACCCGCCACCGGAAACGCCACCAGCGTCAACGCCACCGCCAGCAGCAGCAACCCCGCACCTGCCAGCCAATACCACCAGCCATGTTTACGGATAACTTGCGTCACAATCCCCGCCGATCTATTGCATAAGTAACATCACCCGCGTGGTTCGATTCACTTCGATCCGCGGTTTGATGCGTAATTCATAACGTAACTGTTGATCTTCGCGCCGGGCCACGGATTCCACCTGCCCCACCACCGCGCCTTGAATGGCCTTGGGCCACTCGTTGTCTTGCAGCGTGATCCAGTCCCCCGCCTGGGGCGGGACCCGCAGACTGGCCGAGAGGGTGTCCGAGCCCAACATGCCATTGCCCACCCCGTGCACCATACATACCTCGGCGATGACTACGATTTTATCTGCTTCGCGCCGGATCACACTGGCGGTAATTTTCATGGAACTGTCCGGGTCGGTCAGCAAGCGCACATGGGAGGTACGCGTGCCCACACTCACCACCCGGCCAATCGGTGCCAACTGCGACAAGACCACCTGCTTGAGTTGGATGTGGTCCACACTGCCCCGGTCAATGGCGGCAATCTCGCTGCCGTTACTGCCCAACATTCCGATAATCGTCGCGGGCATTACCTGATCTGCCGAGACCGTGGGAAAGGCCGCGCGGAATTGCTGGAATTCGCCGACGAAACGCTCGAATTGGTTCAGACGGTCCTGCAGCAGCATATTCTGGTTTTTGAGCGCGATATTTTCCTGCTCCAGCGTTTCCAGCCGCCGCGAATCCACTTTGCTGGTATTGATGTCATTAAAGCCCGATTCCATCGTGGTTTGGACCCAGCGCAACGGTTGGCAGAGGGGCGTGAGGAGAAAACTGAGGGGTTGACCGAAGAAATCCTGCGTTTGTTGCAACCACGAGGGCGCCATCCCGGAACGATCATACGGCGCCATCCGCATGCCGACCAACAGCCACACGCACGCGAGCAGGGTCAGGCCCGCAAATGCTTTTCGGGTATTGGTCTTGGGCTCAGGCATGATCGTACATCCTTACCTGGAGCCGGTTCAAAGATCACTGGCGTCGGTCTCGATGGTGTCTTTCCAACGTTCCAGATTTTCCAGGAACACGCTGGTGCCCCGCGCCACGCAGGTCAGGGGATCATCGGCGATGCGGACCGGCAGGCCGGTGGCCTGATGGATGACTTTATCAATGCCCCGCATGAGCGCCCCACCGCCGGCCAGCGTCAGCCCGTTTTCCACCAGATCGGCGGACAGTTCGGGTTCGGCATGTTCCAGCGTGCGGGTGACGGCGTCAATAATCTGCCCCAGCGGTTCTTGCAGGGCTTCGCGGATTTCCTCGCTGCTGACGATGCACTTGCGCGGCAGGCCGGAAATCATATCGCGGCCACGCACTTCCATGGTCATTTCCTGACCCATGGGTGCGGCGGAGCCGATTTCAATTTTGATACGTTCGGCATACTGGTCGCCGATCATCAGATTGTACGTTTTACGCATGTGATCCACGATGGCTTCATCGAAATCATCGCCCGCCACGCGGATGGATTCACTCACGGCGATATCCGACAGCGAGATAATGGCCACTTCGGTGGTACCGCCACCGATATCCACCACCATGCTGGCCTGGGGTTCGGTGATGGGCAGCCCCGCTCCAATCGCGGCGGCCATGGGCTCTTCCACCAGATAGACCTTGCGGGCCCCGGCGCGTTCGGCGCTCTGGAGTACGGCCTGTTTTTCCACGGCCGTAATCCCGCTGGGCACGGCAATCACCACGCGCGGCCGCAGGAAGCCGCGCCGGCCATGCACCCGGCGGATGAAATAGGCCAACATTGCTTCAGTAATTTCAAAATCGGAGATAACCCCGTCTTTGAGGGGACGAATGGCCACAATACTGCCGGGCGTCTTACCCAACATTTCCTTGGCGGCCAACCCCACCGCATTGCCGTCCTGTACAACCTGATTAGTCCCTTTTTTGACCGCCACCACGGAAGGTTCGTTCAAAACGATCCCTTCGCCGCGCACACACACGAGGGTGTTGCTGGTACCTAGGTCAATACCCATATCGAGGGAGAACCAGCCGAGAATAGTGTCGAAAAACAAGGCTTGTGCTCCAATTGGCGGAGGCCAGTAGCAGGGGCTATTCCTGCGGCCACCAGCGGTCCGAAAAAATCAAATGCCATGCAAACCACCACGGGAGCCTCCGGGCCAACCACTCAAAATCCGCAAGGCTTCGCGTTCTACCCTACGCCCGAATGGGGCACGCGACCTACAAGGCCGCCTTCCGTGGCAGTGGAATCATCCTGATATTTATGCCAAAAAGGGGCGACTGGTATCCCATCGCCCCTATCGTTCTGGATATTATAGCGGAAAAATTCTCAGTTGAGAATTAAATTCCGATATTGAATGAATGCGAAGATCACGGCGCTGGCCAGAGCGAGGAAGCCCAAGGCCGCCAGAGCGGTGTAAATATTGACCGCGCCCTTCACATTCATCCGCTGGGGTACATTCGATTGGGTCATTGTCGTATCCTTTACCACAGGCGGATTCCTCTGGAAACCGCCCGAAAACCTGTTTAGTCCGGATTACAGCCCGTTGGACGAAACCACATCATTCACCTGAATCGCCGCCTGCGACAGGGTCACCACCGCGACCGACTGATCGGGGGCGACGCGTTCCACCACGGCATCAGCCACAAAATTGCTACCGCGGGAGATCACAAACTTGGTTCCGTTCTGGACGCCATCGCGGCCACCCAGCGACATGGTCAGATAGACCTTGCCATTGAGTTCCTGAACCTGATTCACGCGGCCATTGACCACGTTGGGGGCTACGATCGTCGGGGCCGCTGCCTGCGTGACCTGCTGGCCAGCCTGATTGATCCCCGTGGCGGGGCCACGTTGCTGGGAAGCAACCAAGGCTTCCTGCAGGGTGCGGATGGCCTTCTTGGCCTGTTCCACTTCAATCAGCAGTTCGCCGTTCTTGCGGTTCACGTCTTCGGCCTTCTGGGTCAAATCCACCAGCCGGGGACGAATTTCGGAAACTTCCTTGTCGCGACTGGTCAGCAGGCTCTTCAGCGCATCCACGCTGCTGATGGTCTGCTTGAGGGCGATATCGGCTTCGCTGGCCTTAAGGGCGAAGCTGTCCTTCTCCCGTTCCAAACCAGAAATCTTGGCATCACGATCATCCACTTCCCGCTTGAGGGAGGCGGTCTGATTGTTGTTATCGGCCGCAAGCTTGTTGAACGATTCGGTCAGGGCGGAAATATCTTTCCCGGCCTTGGTCACTTGGACCTGGGCGGCAACCTTGGCGAGGTTGGCCTTTTCCACATCTTTCTTGTAGTTATCCTGCTGACCGACGAATACGATCACCAGGGGGGCCAATACGAGCGCAAACACAGTTTGCAGGACGATGAACACTTTGGTCAGGATACTCAAGGCAGCCTCCCATAAAACGAAAGCTAGACTGGTCCAAAATCGGTTTCTGCGACAAACGTTAAAGACGCGTTACACTCAGTAGTTCGCTAGTCTAATCACCCTTACGGGTCTGTCAAGGACACACGCTACGAAAATTCTTACTTCCGTATCGGTTATACCTCTACCGGGGCAACAAAATCAACCCCCGGGGCCAAAAAATGACCTTCAGGGCCAAAGTCCCGGACCAAACAACCGCAAAGCATTGGCGGTAGTGGCCTGCGCCAAATCAGTTTCCGGCCAGTTCAACCACTGGACGAGATACTTCCCTACATAGGCGGTATGCCCCGGCTCATTGATTTTAATCCGGCGGACTGGTTCGGGACTCAAATAGGGAGCGTCCGTTTCCACTAAAATCCGGTCGCGCGGTACCAGCCGGGCGCTATCACGCACCAAATTGGCATTCTTATACGTCACTACCCCGGTAAAGCCAATATAGGCACCCAAATCCAGCCAAGCCTGACATTCCGCCGGGCCGGCCGTAAAGCAATGCACCACATAACGCAATTGTGGATATGACCGCAGAATCGCCACCCCATCCGCGTGGGCTTCACGCATGTGTAAAATCACCGGCAGGTCCAGTTCCACCGCCAGATCCAACTGTGCCCGCAGCATGGTTTCCTGAATCGTTTTGGTACTGGCATCATGGTAATAATCCAGACCGATCTCCCCCACCGCCAGAATCGGGCCACGGGCCCCGAGTAATGCACGCAGACGTGGCAAATAACCCGCCTCCACCTCATGGGCATGACAGGGATGAATCCCCAACGCCGCACGCAGCGTGGGGTGCTGCTGCAACAAAGTTAATACGGCCTCATGATCCTGTGGATGGGTCCCGATGGTCAGCGACTGGGTGACATTCAGGCGTTGGGCGTTGGCCAATACCTCGGGAATCCGCTCAATGAGACCGGGATAGGTCAGGTGACAATGGGTATCAATCCACATGCTGGGCATTGTACCGACAAAAGGTCCGGATGGGGAGTCCGGCACGCCCCCAACCACACGGCTGACGCGCCCCAATTTTTCCGTTACAATCTTGGGCATGAATACCATTGCTCATCAACGCTGTACCAACCCCGCTTGTGCCACCACGTATGCGGTCACGCAAACCCTGACCAGTTGCGCCAAGTGCGGCGAGTTGCTGGACATTTGCTATGACTGGGACAAGGTGCGTGTGCCCAAGCATCTGCGTGACTTCGAATCACGCTGGGGCCATCGGCGTTTCCCACTCGACCATAGCGGGGTATGGCGTTTCCGCGATCTGCTGCCGTTCGCGGGCGATGCGATGGTCTGCACCATCGGCGAAGGTCAGACCTTCCTGCAAAATGCCCAGTGTCTGGGCCGGCAACTCGGCATGTGGCCGGGGCAGTTGTATCTGCAATATGAAGGCATGAACCCGTCGGGTTCGTTCAAAGATAACGGCATGACTGCCGCCTTTACCCATGCCCGCATGGTGGGCGCCACGCATGTGGCCTGCGCCAGCACCGGCAATACGTCGGCCAGCCTCGCCGTCTATGCCGCCCAGTGCGGCTTCCAAGGCGTGGTGTTTATCGGCTCGGGTAAAATTGCCTTCGGCAAATTATCCCAAGCGCTGGACTACGGGGCCAAGACGCTGCAAATCGCCGGCGACTTTGATGCCTGCCTGCGCCGCGTGCGCGAAGTATCCAGCCAACTGGGCCTGTATCTGATGAACTCGGTGAATCCCTTCCGGCTGGAAGGCCAGAAGTCCATCATGTACCGCATCCTCGAATCACTCGCGTGGGAAGCCCCGGATTGGATCGTCGTCCCCGGCGGTAATCTCGGCAACTGCAGCGCCTTCGGCAAAGCCTATATGGAATTATTGGAATTGGGCCTGGTCAAACGTGCTCCGCGCTTGGCGATTATCAATGCCCAAGGCGCCAACACCCTGCACACGCTGGTTAATCGTGATGGTCTGAAATGGAACAACGGCCATGTGGACAACGCCCCCATCAAAAATCTCTACCAGCAGATGGACCAGAGCCAGTACCACCCCCACACCATCGCCAGCGCGATTGAGATCAGTCGCCCGGTAAATCTGAAAAAGGCCCTGCGGGCCCTGCATGTGATGAACGGCGTGGTGACGGAAGTGACCGATGAAGAAATTCTGGAAGCCAAGGCGCTGGTGGGCCGGTATGGTTTTGGTTGCGAACCCGCTTCGGCGGCGACCATTGCCGGGCTGCAACAATTACTCAGCCGGCAAATCATTGGCCGGCAGGAACGCGTCGTGTGCATCCTCACCGGTCATGGGTTGAAAGACCCCGATGCCACAGTGCATTATCACACCGGTGTGAAGACAAAAAATGCCATCCAACCCGCGGCCGAACCCACCTGGGGCCGGATTGCCAATCCCCCCATTCAAGTGGCGGATGATGTGGAGGCGATTATTCGGGCCCTGGGCATTACCCAGGACACCAACAAACCCACGCACAAGGGTTATGTCCCCAGTCCGGCGGATTTGCCCAGTGTGGAATATTAACCCCCGCTGGTAGCCCGGCGGGTATGGGTAGGATTACTTGGCTAATTTGGCGGCCCGCGCTTCGGCCAGTTCTTTCGGCCAGCGGTTATGTACCGCCGCGACCTGCAAGCCCAGCAGCACGAACGACCACGTGATATAGACCCAGAACATGAACATGGGAATGAGTCCCAAATTGCCATACCAGCGGCCCACGCCAACGGTGTTATGCAGGTACATGGTGAAGCCGTACTTGCCCAGTTCCCACAATACCGTTGCCACCACCGCGCCCCACATCAGCGATCGGAACGGCAGCACCACACTGGGCACAATCCGATACGCCGCATACATCAGCAGCCAACTGGTGGAAAACTGGATCATCAGCGAGATTGATTTGGCGATGAATTCATACGCGGACAGATATTCGGTTACTTTGAATAATTGTGAAGTGGCATACACAGAAATCGCCACAACGACCGGCCCCAGCGTTAAGGTGGTCCAGTACAACATCAGACGTTGCGGGAAAGCCCGCTTGGTATTGATGCGGCAAATATGATTGAACGAAGTTTCCATCGCCAACATCAACCCCAGCGCCCCCCACAGCAAAGCCACGAAACCAATAATCCCCGTAGTGGCCGATTGCACCACCGCGCGGATATGTTCGATCTGGCTGGAGAGATATTGCGGCAGGCTGTACTGCACATTGTCCACGGTCAACTGAATTTGGCCCAGTCCGAGTTTGTCCAGCAACCAATCCTGCACGTTTTTAGCCATGGTATTACTATCGCCCGAGCCCCCGGCCAGCGACAAAATCAACGCCGCCAACACCAGCAATGGCAACAGTGAAAAAAGTGTGCTGTAGGAAAGCGCCGCCGCATGCGTAAAAATTAAATCCCGGTTCCAACGGTAGACCAGCACATCCCAGAGCTGACGCCATTGAAATGGCTCAGCGGGCACACTCGGCGCCGGGGCGGGTTGGGACATGCGTGCTCCTCGGTGCGGATCAGTCCTGAAGGTCTTTGGGCACCGGCATCAGCGTCGCGGAACTCACGCGAATCGCCTGCATCTGCGTGCCGGGCACTTGTTCCAGACGGCCTTTGATGCCGACAAACTGTCCCAGCAACGGGGTCAAATCAATGTCGCTGTCCGAACGCAGATACGCCACCGTGCGGCCACTGTTGGGATTGACCAGCACATACTTGCCCGCCACCGCGGTGGAAGTCTGCAACCGGCCCGAGGCCAGATAGGTTGGGGATTCGATGGCGGCCGCCGCCAGCTTGCGTTGCACGGAATCAAACGTTTCCTGCAAGGCAGCCCGCTGCTGATCCAGCGCGGCGGTTTGTTCCGGCGCGGTGGCCATGGCGAGCTTCTGAATCTCGATGCGCTTGTTCAGGAACTCAATCCGCGCCTGAGCTGCGGTGACGACCGAACTGGGCGCGTCTTTCTGCGCGGCCATGGCGGTGAATTCCGCAAGATACGGTTCCAGCTTTTCTTCACGCAACGGCTTGGTCAACTCCGCCTGCGTGCGGGCATTGAGATCGGCAAATTGTTTGTACACGCTCTGATCCACCGTAACCGTCGGCACCGGCGGCACGATCACTACTTCGGTGGGCTGGGTGGTCACATCAGTATTGCCCGGTTGGGTACCAGCCACATTGTTGGTCGGCGCCGTGGCCGCCACCGCGCGTTCCTGTAACGACTTCACATTCGCCGGCAGATACAGTTCCGGTGCACTATACGTGGCCCCGGCTTCCGCTGGTTTGATGAATTGACTGGAGACATACACGTAGGCTTTTTCCGGCGGTGTGACCAGATAGAACTTATCCGTCTCACCGAGAATCCCCACTGCAGTGCCCTTCTGCACCACCGCCAGCACATTGTGACTGGAATTCGGGAACAGCGCGCTGGCCGCCCGCACATTCACATACTCGCCTTTGATCTCGCCGGTTTTGCCGTCGGCGGCGGGCTGCAATAATTCTTTGGCCACATAGCTGACCGTTCCGGTCGGCGCGGCAATCAGATACCAGCCATTTTTCTGGCCGACAACTTTGACCAGTTCATTCTTGCGCAATTGGCCCAACGCATACGCTTCCGCTTGCGCGGCACTGCGCACATACACGCGGTCCGAACTCACCCGGCCGATGAACGGTTCGGTGATGACCGGACCTGTGGTCGGTACCAACACCACCGGCGCCACCAACGGTGTCGCGGGCATCGACGTCGGCGCTGTCGCAGCCGGTCGCGTGGTGACACTCACCGGCAAACGCGTCGCGGCCGTCTGGGCCATAACCGGACCCGCCACCGCCACTGTCAATAAAACTGTCAACCAACTGTTTCGCGTATTACGATTCATTATCATGCTCCTGGCCAAAGCCATATCTTGTCCAGCGAACCAAGCTATCGGCTGCACCAACGCACGTCAACTGAGACAGGTTGGGGCGTTCTTCGCTTTTCCGCATGTATCCTATCATAGACCAGAACGGCTAACAGGCCAAACTAATGTTGGTAAATCGGCAGGTATTTCAGTTCCACCGCCAAGGTCAGCAACGCCAGGCTGGTGGCATAATGATCCCCCCCAACCTCCTCGACACCCCCCTTGGCGGACCAATACCCCTGGGTATTCTGCTGGCCGAGGACCTGATCCCGAACCCGGCCATATACCTCGTTATACAGCCCGCTACCCCCCTGGGCAGCCGCTTGGGCGGTGTAGTAGCTGGAATAATAGAAAAATTCGGTCTGATTGAACGTAATCGGATTCCGGCGCAGGAATTCCGCCCCCGTCGCCACCTCGCGGCTATCCGCCTGACCGGCCAACTGCAGCGACAACATCCCGATGGCGGTCCGGCCGGTGGTTAGATTAGTAGGACCTGTATATCCAAATCCCCCCGAAGGACTGCTCAGGCGTTTGATGTAACCTACTGCTTTGGCAAGGACTTCCGGCGGAATTGCAGCCCCCTGATTGGCGGCCGCCCGTAAGGCCATTAGCTGCCAGCCGGTGACCGAAATGTCCGCATCGCTAGGCTCCGGGCTATAACGCCAACCCCCGTCGGCCCGTCCCTGCCGGGCTTGGGCATTCATAATGGCATGCAGCGCCAGTGCCAATGCCGTGCGAATCTTCGTCCGCTGGGCGGGTGCAGCCACGCCATGGGCCTCACACAGCATCAGGGTGGAAATCCCCTGATCATACATACCTGATTGGTTGCTGTTGGTCCGGAACAGACCATTGGGTTGCTGAATACTCAGCACATAATTAATCCCGGCCTGCACCTGTTTGGCGTAGGGGCCATCGGTAGGCGTGTGGCCGTTGGCCAGAAACGCCATGACCGCCAATGAGGTGATGGCGCTGGAAGATTCGCGGCCCGCAGACCATGCGCCATTGGAACCTTGCTGCTGAGCCAGCCAGGCAATCCCGCGTTCCATGGCCAGTTGCGCGCCACGATGGACGCCGGCCGGTGCCGGGGCGCCGTTGGGTATGGCTGGCGCGGACAAGGGAATGCACAGGCTGATCGCCAGTAAACCTGCCGCACCGAGCCAAGTGGTGGCATGACGCATGTTAGTTGCCTCCCGGCGGTGTGGGCATCTGGGCCAGCCGCAAATAATAGGCGCGGACCATTTCTTCGTAACCTGCGGGCAAACGCTGCGGGGCCGTTTGCAGGATTTGCGTGCGCGTGGCATCTGGCAACTTGGCCCAATCCCCGGGCCGCATCCCCAGTGCCGCCGGCGCGGCTTGCAGGTCCACCGGTGCGGGCACGCCCGGCGGGGCCTCCACAGATTGCCGATTATTGGGCGTAGTGGGTCGCTGGGCCATTTGCGGACTCTGCGCCTGCTGGCGTTGTTTGGCCCAGTCGGCAGCGCGCCGAATCCGCTGGTCCCAATCGCTGGAACTGTTTTCAGAACCGGGTTTGGTTTCCCCGGAACCGGGGGTTAACTCACGGGCGATTTGATCCAGTTGCGGGTCGTCGCGCTGCGGGCCGTTATTCTGGGGTTGCAGGGTTTGCCGCAGTTCGCGGGTTAACGCGCGGGCTTGTTCCTGCTGGGCCAGTCGTTGGGTGGCCGTGGGTTCCGTAGCGGATTTCTGCTGAGCTTCCGCCGCACGCCGCGCCAGGTCTTGGGACTTCGGATCATTAGCCCCGGATTGGGTCAGCTTTTGCGCCACCTGCTTGAGGGCATCGGCGGCTTTCTGTTGTTGGGCCTGCTGCTGGGCGCGGTCCGCTGGTTTTTCACCTTGGGCGCCTTCCCGGGCCTGCTGGGTTAGTTCCCGTAGCGTCTCTTGCTGCTGCGCCAATTGCCGTAGGTCCTTGGCCTGCTGACTGGCCTGCTGGGCCTGTTGGACGGATTGCTTGGCTGACTGCTGGGCCTGCTGCGTCTTCTGGTTCATACGCTGGTTCACACTCTCCAGCTTCTGCCGGGCCTCCTCGGTGGCGCCCTGTTCCAGTGCCTGCCGCGCAGCCCTTAGTTCTTGTCGCATGGCGGCAGTATCCTTGGCCGCCTCGGGGCGCTGTTCCTGCTGGCGGAGTGCACGCTCCGTGGCATCAGCGGCCTGCCGGGTGAGGTTGGAACTTTGTCCGGGATTGGGGGCCTGCTTGGCCTGTTTCAGGGTTTCCTGGGCTTTGTCCACAGACTCCTGCTCACGCTGAGCCTGTTTCAAACGCGCTTGCGCTGGGGCTTCCTTTTGGCTCTTGCCTTCCTGCTCCCGGGCTTGTTGTACCAGTTGCTCTGCGGTGGTTTGCTGGCGACTTTCCGCCTGTTTGAACTCCCCTTTGCGCAAAGCATCCGGTACCGACGGTGGTGTCTTATCGGCATTCTTATCCGGGCCGGGCGCAGGGTCTTTCTTGCCCTGAGCAGATTGAATTTGTTTGTTCAAGGCCTCTTGCTGCTGGGCCAGTGTTTCCGGGTTCTTGGCGAGTTGCTCACGCTGGGCTGCCTGTTTGGCCTGCTGACGCAGGGTTTCCTGCTGGGCGGCAATCCGGTCCAGCGCTTCTGCCTGCTCGTTGCGCTGGCGTTGTTGTTGCTGCTGCATGGCGGCGTCGAGTTCGGGATGTTCGCGGCGCAGTTGCTGCACATCCTTTTGCGCTTGCTGTGCGGCGGCAGCTTGTTGCTCGGGTTTTTCCGCCCCCGGCTGGGTACTGGCGGACTGGCGACTCAGTGCCTCCAATTTCCGCGCCAGGTCTTTGGCCTGCGCTTCCTGCTGCAAACCTTGCTGGGCTTGGGCAATATCCTGCCGTGCTTCATTGATTGCCTGCTGGGCTGACTGCGCACGTTGTGCGGCCTCCTGCGGCTTGTCGGGGCGCTGGGGCGATAGCTGCTCCTGCGCGGCTTGAGTCTGTTGCCGCGCCTGATTCACCGGGTCGGTCTTAGGGTCCAGACTGGGACGCTGGGCCTGCGCCAACGCCGTTTCGGCTTGGTCGAGATTCTTGCGGGCTTCCTGCCAGGCGGTATCCGCGTTGGGCATCGTGGCACTTGGGCGCGTGGTGGCCTGCAATTGTTGCTGGGCCTGTTCCAACGCCTGCTGGGCTTGTTTGAGCAGTTCTAGACGCTCCTGCAAGGCCACGGAATCTTCCGGATTCACCACCAACGGTGCGGCCGGATCCAAGTCCAACCACAATGGCGCCGATACGCCCCATTGCCCCTGCGGGGGCAAGCCATCACGCACCGCCAGACACACGCTGACCCGTTTAATCTGGGCCGGGATGCGCACCTGCTGCGATGTTAAGTCGAGCGTGTAGGCCGTCTGCCATTGCGCGGTGGCCGCCGGCAGATCCAACGGTAACACGCGCTGCCAGCTATCGGCTTGCAGACGCAACTCAGCGCCCGCCAGCGCCACATCATCATGCGCTTCCAGTTGCAACGGAATCACCGCCGTGGGCCGCACCCGCAGCGTACCCATGGGTTGCACGATCGTGGCCACTGGCGGATCATCGGGCACCGCCTCAATCCGCCCCTGCCACGCCTGTAGGTTGCGCCGTTCTTCCGAACTATATAACTCCACCTGATACCGCACCTGATCGCGCAGCGCCCAGCGGGCGCCGCTCCATCCCTCAAGCTGCGTGATCAGCGGTAACGCACTGGTATGACCATCGGCGTGGGTAAACACAATCCGACTGCGGCTCAGTACCGGCTGGTTGGTTTGAAACTGCAAGGTCACATCACTACCCACCAAGGCTTTGACCTGTCCATCGGTCGCCTGTAATTCCTGCGCCGGCCAATGGGTATAGGCGGGGAATTCAATCTTGCTCTGGGCGACCAAGACCCACGGCAAGGGTAATATTTCCAAGCTGTAACGCCCGGACTCATAGCGTCCCTCCCGTCCCTCGGCCACCACCGTAAAATGGACATCCTGCTTTAACGAGGACAGCCGTAGTAAATACGTGCCCTCGGTGCGTTCGAGTATATCCAACCGCTGACTGGAAGTTTCCCCGGTATTGGTTTCCAGATGTGCTTCCAGCGTGCCCAGCGTGTCGGCATCGAGAAACGTTTCCTGGCCCGCGCGCCGGACCCGCACCAGAATCTGCGGGGCACTGCCCTCCACCACGGCCCAGCCCGTCGCGGGGGTTTTACCATCCATCGTGGCCACAAAGACCACTTCCACACTGCCCAGCGCCTGGGGATAAAATACCTGCTTGATTCCGGAAAATAATTTCGGCCCCACCGTCCAGCCCGCGCCCACCCAGACCAGCGCCATCAGCGCCATGCCCAGCAGTGCCCATGCGACCGGACGCAGCGAGACCACTCGGGCGGGTTCGATTTCCTGATACGCGGCTTCGGCCTGAGCCAAAATCTGCCGTTTCAACCACGGCGAACCTGTCGCGGTGGCATCATCTTCATGCGCACATTGCAGCGCGGTGGAAAAGAGTTCCGCCGTCTCGGGTTGGTGGGTATCCACCTGCCGGGCGATGGCCAATAACCCCAAGCCCCGGCGTTGCCGGACCAAGACCCACAGTGGATAAGCCAAACTAAGCCACGCCCCGATCCGCAACGTCCAGCGCAGCGGTTCCCATGCGGGCGCATAAATCCACCCCAGCCCCGCAACCAGCCAAACCCCCGCCACCGCCAACACGGACCAAAGCAAATGTCCCCCCAAACGCAGCGCCCAAGCGCGGCCCGCCACCAGCCGTAAAGCGTGGCGGGTGTTCATCAGAGGTTGGGGGGCAAACTCCACCATGTCAGTATTATACGGAGATGGCTGCGGGGATACAGCCTAAAATTACGTATTCACGGGTGCCACGTTCAAGCCTTGGTTTCCGTCCCGGTGATCGGTATCTGCTCCACCACCGTCAGGCCAAAACCTTCCAGTCCGAGATATTTTTTCGGGCGATTGGTCAGTAACCGCAATTTAGTCAGGCCCAAATCGCGCAGGATTTGTGCCCCGATCCCAAAATCCCGGCGATCCATGACCGGCGGCTGGGCCGCGTCGCCATTGGCCAGCGGTAGCCGGTCCAGCAACGCCAAACCCCGCGAGGGTTGCCGTAAATAGACCAGTGCCCCCTTACCCGCCTGAGTGATCCGGCGCATGGATTCATGTAGTTCCCGACTGCCGGTAAAGCCCTGACCGCCAAAAACATCGCCCACCAAATTCTCCGCATGCATCCGTACCAGCACCGGCTCAGGTTGGGCCACGGCATGATGCTGCTCATCCTGCATACCCACCCCGCCATAACACATCGCAAGATGCAGCAGGTTATCTCCCACCGTTTCATAGACGATCATGTCGAACAGACCATACTCGGTTTGCACCGGCATACTGCGCAGCCGGCGGATCAGGGTATCCTGCCGCAATCGGTATTCAATCAGATCGGCATTACTGCACATCAGCAGGCCGTGACGCTGGCAGAACTTTTCCAGTTCCGGCCGGCGGGCCATGCTGCCGTCTTCGTTCATAATTTCGATAATCACCCCCGCCGGGATCACCCCCGCCAGCAGGCACAAATCCACCGAGCCTTCGGTCTGGCCGGCGCGTTCCAAAACCCCGCCGGGCTTGGCCCGCAAGGGGTTGATGTGTCCGGGGCGACACAAATCCGACGGGGTGGACTGCGGATTAATCAGCACCTGAATCGTCTTGGCCCGCTCCCACGCGGACACGCCGGTAGAAATACCATGGCGGGGATGCGCGTCCACCGTCACCGTAAAGGCCGTCCCCAGCGGTGCGGTGTTATGAATCGCCTGCGGATACAGCTGCAGTCGGTCGCAATCTTCCGCCCGCAAGGCCACGCACAAAACCCCCCGGGCCTCGCGCAACATGAAATTCACCGTTTCCGGCGTGATGAACTGGGCTGCACAAACCAGATCGCCCTCGTTCTCGCGCTCTTCATCATCCACCAACACAACCATCTTGCCCGCACGGATCGCGTCGAGAACTTCGGGTATCGGGGCCATGCTCATCGTCGTATGCTCCAGCCGGACGCGGTAAACGTCGGGCATGCTAAAAGCTTAGTTGGCGTGCCCGGTCGGGGTTGCTTCGCCGGTACCCTTTTCCAACACATGCCCACCCCAACCATGCACCGCCGTGTAATAACCCCAAATCGCCCCGGCCACGCCGAAGGTCAGATAATCTACCGGCAACGCATTGGCCAATGGCCACGTTACTACACCGGGATACTTCACCGAAGTGCCGGTCATATACCATGCCACCCCGCCCAAGACCACCGGTACCGTGGCCAGAATCACCAACGGGCAGCCGGGCCGCAAACGCTGGGCAAAATACGTGGCCAGCAGAAACGCAAAGAATGTGCCCAAGGTCGCCTGGCCTTTATGTCCGGAGCGCAACAGCACATAGGCCAGAACCAGACCCAACCCCGTACTGATCGCCCACGCGCCCAACCAGCCCATAATATCCCTCGGCCCCTGTCGCACCCGTCCCCGGGCCATCCGCACCAGCAAGTTATCCAAAACCTCCGGCTGCCAGCGTTCGCTGCGGGTACCCACCGCCCGGAACGCCCACCCTAGTTCCAACGTACTCACCGGCCGTGCGTCCGTCAAACCACGCAAACGCGGCAACCACGGCAGCAGCCGCAAAATCCACGCATTCGGCTGGGCCATGCCCGCATACACCCGCGCACACACCCAGAACATCACCAGCAGTAAAACCAAACAGACAATCGCATCCAGCCATACGCCGTCAATCGGCCCTTTGAGCACGATGTTGCCCGGCTCGGTCAATAGCAACAACGACGCCTGCATATTTCCCTTGGACCATGCGGCCACCCCCAACGCCAGGAGCGCACAAAACATCCCCCGATGAGGATGATCATCACGCAGTAACGCCGTCGAAACCATCGCGGTGACGAGGCCATACAACATCAGCCCCAGCGAGGCCCACCACGGCCGGCCCGGTTGCCAGAGCAGCAACCCGGAATGTCCCGGCGGGGCCTGCAAGAGCAGCGCCAACGGCCCGGTCAACACCCCCCACCACAGCACGATCAAGATCAGATAACGTAAACGCCGTACGGTGATTTGCCAAAAGGTCTCCGCCAGCGGGATCGTGGCTTCCGGGGGCGTCAGGGAGATGGTGGTCATTGCGTAACCTCGTATGGTTGATCCCAAGCGGCCAATTCTATCAGGATTGGCCGCGTGTTTTCCAGTGTCGCTGCCATAATGATACCCTCCAACCGGGCTTGCTGGCGCGGCCCTAGCGACCAGACCACACTTTCCGGGGTTTCCGAGACGGCCAGAACGCTTAAAAGCGTATCGTGCAAAGCCTGCAAACCCGTGCCCTGAGTGGCACTCACCGCCACCACCGGCCCCGGGAACGCCGCCGTCCATGCCGGTAGCGGATGGGCATCAATTTTATTCACCACACACACCAGCGCGGGCCGTGCGGTCCATTGCTCATTGGCCTGCTGCGTGAATAACTCGGCGAAGGCTTCGGGACAAGCCTCCCCGGCATCCAACACCACTAGCACGCAATCCGCGTGGGTTTGTTGCTCATACGTACGGGCAATCGCCGAGGTTTCCAGTTCATCGGTGGTAACCCGCACTCCGGCGGTGTCCACCAATTCCGCATCCACCCGCCACGCCTCATTTTTCGCCATGAGCAGGACGGGATGTTGCAACCAGTCGCGCGTGGTCCCCGCGTGCGGACTGGTAATCGCCATCGGTCGGCCGGTCAGCATATTGGCCAGCGTGGACTTGCCCGCATTGGGCGCGCCCAGCAATACCAGCCGGGCAGGTTCGGTGGTCAAGCGTGCCAACTCCCCACTGCGCAAACGCAACCACTGGGCATCCCCCTGCATTTTCCAAAACGGTCGACCCGCCGCCAAAGCCGCTAATTGCCCACGCGCCCATGCGGCCACGCCACCATGCTGTAATTGTCCGGTAAATAAAGGTAACGCCGCGGTACTATGCGACTGACTCAGCGCCGTGGCCACATCATCTGCCAAAGGCGATTTCTGGGTTCTTTCCCACCATCCCGCACTCTCGCTCTGCCAAATAACCCCTTGCCGTACACACGCCTCCTGCAAGGTATTCACGATGGCCAACGAACCGTGCAAATGCAATTCCACCCGTTGGGCATGGGTCTGCACCATCAGCCCATCATCCACCGTGGACCCATCCACCTGCCACTCGACCCGCACAGGTTTGTTTATATTGGCTTTTTTCCCACCGGCCAGTTGCTCCGCAATCGCCACCGCGCGCGGCCCCCACAGCCCTAATACCGCCAAGGCCCCCACTCCCGCCGGGGTCAACAGTGCCCCGTGCGTTTCCTGCGCGGTACTGACAGTGGTTACCGGTCGCATTCGCCCAGCACCATATCCAGAGACCCGACAATCGCGGGCACATCGCCCAGCAGACAGTCTTTGCACAAGGCGGGGATAACGCTGATATTACAGAAGCTCGGACCGCGCGCTTTCACGCGGTACGGCACCGGGCCACCCTGACTTTCCAGATAGAAGCCCAACTGGCCACGGGCACCTTCGGTTTCCACATACACTTCACCGGCAGGCACCTTGAAAATACGCGGCAGCGCTATCCGGTACGGTCCTTCCGGCAGCATCTTCAGGGCCTGACGCAGAATCCGCACCGACTGGCGAATCTCATCCAAACGCACGTTGTAACGATCCCAGCAATCGCCCACCTGACCCATCCGGCCCGTGCCCACGGGAATATCAAACTCCAGTTCGGGATAGACCAAATAAGGCAGATCACGCCGCAAATCCCACTTCACACCCGCGGAGCGTAAAATTGGCCCGGTCAGGCCGTAATCGGTGGCCAGCTTGGGGGTAATCACCCCCACATTGGCCGTCCGCTTCACGAAGATGTGGTTATAGGTCAACAACTGATCATATTCGGCAATTTTGGGTTCGAAGTAATCCAGAAACTCGCTGCATTTAGTAACCCAATCCGGCGTGAGATCATGCATCAAACCGCCGGGGGTGGCGTAACTATACGTCAACCGTGCGCCACATGCGGCCTCAAATAAATCCAGACAGAACTCACGTTCCCGGAAGGCGTACAGAAATGGCGTGAAGGCGCCCAAATCCAGCGCATAGGTACCAAACGCCACCAAGTGCGACGCGATGCGGTTCAACTCACACATAATCACGCGGATAAATTGCGCCCGGCGCGGCACTTCAAGCTTGGCCAAGCGTTCGACCGCCTCGCACCAACCCACGTTATTGTTCATACCTGCCACGTAATCCATGCGGTCGGTGTAGGGCGTGTACTGAAAATAGGCGACATTTTCGCCGATCTTTTCCGCGCAACGATGCAGATAGCCGATATGTGGAATCGCTTCCAGCACCATCTCGCCATCGGTACGCAACACCAGCCGGAGCACGCCGTGCGTGGAGGGGTGCTGCGGGCCCATATTAACCAGCATTTCTTCAGTCTGAACATCCTGATCAATGTCCACGTCGGGCAGGGTGATATAGTTTTTAACTTGCGTCTGCGTCATGGTTCCAACCTTACAAAAGCGCGCTGAAAAAGTTCATCCGGGGTTTACTTGGGATAGTTGGGTTTCTGCACCCAATCCAATTCGACACTGCCGGGGATGCCCTGATATTCACGCGGGAACTCGTAGTCTTTACGCAGGGGGAAACCCTGCCAATCATCGGGAAGCAGAATCCGCCGGGGATGGGTGACGCCGGCGTCAGTAACCACATCGGGGTGACCGGTAAAAATGATCCCAAACAAGTCATAGGCTTCGCGTTCATGCCAATCGGCTGCAGGCCAGATAGCCGCCACCGACGGAATCGCGGGCTGGGTGCGTTCCACGGCAACTTTGACACAGAATTCGGCATGCTGGGTCAGACTCAACAGGTCATACGCCGCCACGATTTGCTGACGCTGGGGGTAATCCAGACCGGTAATGCTCCGTAACATTGCAAAATCCAGGCGGGGATCGTTTTTCAGCAGTTCCGCCACCTGCGGCCATACTGCCGCAGCCACCACCACATGCGGGTGACTGCCCTCCAAATGCGCTTCCAGCAACACCCCCGGCCCAAAGGCCTGGGTTAACACTTCTGCAACGGCGACGGGACTGGCCATAGACAATAGTCCTGCTCAAAGGTCCGAAAAGGGGCATTCTACTCCTTTACTGCCTGCTTGTCATGAGGGTGAAAGTAAGAGATTTTACTGGCTTTTAAACTTGATATGGTTAGACTTGACGGTATGC
This sequence comes from Phycisphaerae bacterium, assembly GCA_037139555.1. Taxonomy (GTDB): domain Bacteria; phylum Planctomycetota; class Phycisphaerae; order WQYP01; family WQYP01; genus JBAXGE01. Next base: position 3,427 of record JBAXGE010000003.1, on the reverse strand, counting down.
GTCGGCAGATGTTGGCCGGGGCGGTCGTTTTGGGAGATTTCACACATGCGTAAAAACCCCATCGTGTTGGTAGCCGTAGCCATGATTGCAGCCCCCGTTTGGCTGCATGCTCAAGCCACCACCCAACCGACAACCCCCGCCGCCAGCGTGGATAACACCCCCGCTGTGACCATTCCGGCCAAGACGGCCATCAACCTGACCCTGCGCCAATTCTCCGCCGATGAAACTACGTTGGATAATTTTATTACCTACATCCGCACGTTCACCGGGGCCAATGTGGCCGTGGATTGGAAAGTTCTGGAAGCCGCCGGCGTGGCCCGCACCACGACCATTCAATTAACCCTGGCGGATGTCACTGTCAAAAAAGCACTGGCCACAGCGCTGGCTCAGGCGGCCCCCACCGTACCAATGGATATTGGTGTGGAAGACAACGTCATCCACATCACCACCCAGGCACAGGCCGATACCAAACTTATTACCAAGGTGTATCCCCTCGATGATCTGGTGCTGATGTCCACCCCCATGGATCAAACCACCGTGCCCAGTCTGAATCTGGCCGAAAGTATGAATGGCGGCGTCAGTGGCAGCGGCGGCAGTTCCAAGTCCTCCGGCGGTAGCACACTATTCCAACCCCCGCAGCAAGCCGCTGGCACCCCGGCCCCCACCGCCAAGGAAGTCATGCAGAATATTGTGGATACCATCCAAACCACCGTGCGTCCGGAAATTTGGCAGGCCGGCGGTGGCAAAGGTTCCATCAAAGCCATCGGTAATAAGCTGATTATTTCCGCCCCGCGCAGTGTGCATGAAACCATTGGCGGGACGCTGTAACACGTCCCGCCAGATTTGAACTATGCGGTTGGAACCCGCCCGCTTTACCGGTCAAAGAAGACATAGTACGGCTGGTTCTCGGCGGCCCGTTTGAGTAGCAGCGCCAATTCCAGCCCGTGATAATCACCCCACATACTGGATTCACCACACGGGATATTCTTGCCCGCAGGGATATAGTCCCAGTTGTTGGGACGATGATACACACTGTGCAGCAGCAGGCCCTGATGCGTGGGATCGGTCGCCAGATACGGCGCGGCAAACAGCGTCTTGGCAATCAATAAGGCTGCGGCGCGATAGCGTTCCGCCGCCACACCATCCGTCTTGCGAATCACATTGGCCAACCGGAAGAAACCCTGCGCGGCAATCGCCGCAGCGGACGAATCCATCGGCTCGTGGTTATTGTACGGGTCCGAAATCCCATGGTAGTTGTTGTTGGTGGGAATCCCCGGCGCCCCGGCATCCCAATACACCATGCCATCATCAAAACTATGCTTGATATACCACTCGGCGGTGGCTTGCGCGGCGGCAGTGAATTTGGCCAGCACCGCGGCTTTGTCCATACCGATGCCCAACCACACTTCATCGCGCAATGTTTCCAAAAATTCCAGTTCTTCGGCATAGCCGCACAAAATCCACGCCAGTCCGCGCGTCCACGTGCTGAAGGGCGAATACCCCTGCTGCGTGCTCGGGCAGCGATAACGTCCGTCGGTCACATTGAAGATGGATTCATGCACCACCCGGCCGGCTTCGGCCGGGGTGTCATAAGCATCGCGCCCCTTGCCGTAATACACGTTGTATTGGGCGGTGGTCAAACCATGTTGCAGCCCGCGTTTGAGCAGATCAACGGCCCGGTCATTTTCACCCATCAGGGCATGCCCCAGTTGCCAGGCCACCATCAGCGCCCGCACCGAGCGGATGGTATCCGAGAACAACGAGTGTGGGCCGTTGAACGAATGGATGTAACCGGTATCACGATCCGTCGGACGTTCGGCGGGATTGCCCGGGATGGACGTCCAGCGGGCGGCCTGCACAGCGCCGCTGGCCTTCAGAGCCATTTCGTAAAAATCGCGTTCGTTCTGATTGTGGGCGATTTTCCCTTCCCGCATCAGCCGACGCAGGTTGCCGTAGGTCGAGACGTTATTAAATCCATGGTCATGTACGCCAATATGCGACACATGCGGTGCCATCCGCAGGGTGGTCATCCGCCGCCCCAATTCCAGCATGGCCCGATCGCCAGCGCCGTCAAATTGCAGGATCGCCATGCCATACTGAAACCCTTGGGTCCATTCCGTCCAACCCCGGGTGGTGTACTGCCCGGCCACGGTAAAAACCGGAGTACCGCGCTTACTGTCCCAAGCCCGGTCCAGGGCCGAAATTTTGGCCGCAGCCAAATCGAAAACCTGATTCAGGGCGGGTTTTAATGCCGTCAACGCGGGGGCAAGTTCAAGTTTCATTCCATTAACTCCTCAAAAGCACAAGAATGAGGGCAGCATGCTACGGCAAAAGTCATTATTTTTCCAGCTATGCCCGGCGTAAAAGACCGCAATTTATCTAATTTACTTACCTCCAATTTGCATCCCGCATATCAGGTCTGTACAATACTATGAAGTTTAGTGATTAACCCATTTAACCCCTTTTTGTAGAGGATACTAACTTGAGTAATCTTGCCCGTAACGCACTGGCCCAAGAAGCCCTGGCCGCCATTCAACAAATTGATGACGAAGCCAAACAGAAGAAAGAGTCGCAATTACGTAAACTCCGCGATGCCAAGAATGAAATCGAGGCCCGGATTGATGATTTGGCCAAGCAAATGGATTTACTTGATGAAGCCATCGCCGGGATCACCGGTCGTAAAGTGGCCCATACCGAATCCGAAGACAAACGCGGCCGTATGACCAAAGAACAAAAGAGTGCTTTGGTGAATGATGTCAAGAGCAAGCTGACAGGTGGTCTGCGGACCGTCAAGCAGGCGGAATTCCTGGCTCAATTCGGCGAAGATCGTCGGATTCAGGCCGCCCGGGTACTTAAGGAATTGCAGGAAGAAGGCTTCCTGAGTCTCAGCGCCATCGAAAAGGGTAATCCCCGCGCCGGTCTGCAAATCACCTTAAAGTAATCGCTTACACGTTTAAGGCAATATCCCGATTCTCACCAATGACCAAGGCTGACCGCCTTGGTCATTTTTCATGGAAACACGCCCCACTAGAGCAGTTCTCTAAAGTAATCCCGCATGTTACCGCTCAAAAGGTAGTGTCGGTGCCTCAACTGCTGAATCGCATGGGGCAAAACTTTTGCGAACCGATCTAAAATGAACATGGGATGGCGTAAATCACCATCCCATGTCACAAGCATTACACCTATCAATATGAATTATCGTGGCATATCCTTAACTGCAAGAATTCGTACATCCTGAGGGTTGCCCCCCTCCGAGGGGGCACGATTGGCCCAGGAAGCATCGTACAACGCCATAAAGCGCCGGGTACCACCCTGCTTGGCACCGATATTACAACTACCGGTTTCATAGCTTTCCACGTAACCCCAAAGCACAAACGTATCCGAACGGAACGTGATCAGGGGGTACAGACGTACCCACAGGGCATCA
>JBAXGE010000002.1:0-44296 GCA_037139555.1 Phycisphaerae bacterium | reverse complement strand
CAGTAGCCCCAGATAACCCACCCGCAACAGGGCATCCCGCCAGCGCCGGCCCGCCCCCGTCACTACGCGGAGCAGAATCGGGTTGGCCGGGGCCAAGCGTAACATCGTTGTCGCAAATGTCGCCACGGTGAAACCCCAAACATTTATTGGGTCGAGTCCAAAACGCCCCGTACCGGCAGTCCGGGGTTCCCCACCGAGGCCGGCGCGGTAGTCGGTTGCGAGGCCGCAATCCGGGGGGGCAGCAAGGGATCGGCAATGGTGCGCACGGTAAAACTGTCATCTTTGGTGGCCGGGAAATCCACTTCAAATAAACGCACCGGGCCTTCGGGTTGACGGTTGGCCTCACTGCCAACATCCGCCACCGTATCCGTGCCACGCACGGCCCGGCGCTGCCGCCCCATCTCGGGCGCGGCTTCACAACCCACCATAACCACCGTTAAGCCCACCAGCATGATCCACGTCAGTTTCATAGTCAGGTCCTTATTGCTTGCGCTCATCCAGAATCCGGGCCACTTCCATGCAATCTTTATCACCACGCCCCGACAGATTGATCACCAGTATTTGTTCTTTATTCATGGTACCCGCAATCTGCAAAGCCCGCGCAATTGCGTGCGCGGATTCCAATGCAGGGATAATCCCTTCCCGTTGGGCCAGCACTTGAAACGCCTCCAAGGCCTGCTCATCGGTAATCGCGGAATATTCTACCCGTTGGGTGTCTTTCCAATAAGCATGCTCGGGCCCCACGCCGGGATAATCCAACCCCGCCGAGACCGAATGCACATCCGCGGTCTGCCCATCGGCATCCTGCAGGACATACGTCAGCGATCCGTGCAGCACCCCGGGCTGGCCCAGAGACAGCGACGCGGCATGTTGGCCGTCTTGGGGACTGCGCCCCCCCGCCTCCGCGCCATAAAGTTTAACCTGCGTGTCTTCGATGAAGGGATAGAACATCCCGGCAGCATTTGACCCGCCGCCTACACACGCCACCAGCGCATCGGGCAAACGCCCGAATTGGTCCAAACTCTGTTGCCGGGTTTCCCGGCCAATGATGGCCTGGAAATCCCGCACGATGCGGGGGAACGGATGGGGACCAGCCACGGTACCCAGAATGTAATGGGTGTGGGCTACCGAGCCCATCCAATCGCGCATCGCTTCGTTTAAAGCATCTTTGAGCGTCTTAAGCCCCGATTCCACGGCAATAACCTTGGCGCCCAATAAGCGCATCCGGAATACATTCAGGGCCTGTCGGCGGATATCTTCACTGCCCATGTAAACGTCGCATTGCAACCCCATGACCGCAGCGGCCGTGGCAGTTCCTACCCCATGCTGTCCGGCTCCGGTCTCGGCAATAACCCGCTTCTTTTTCATTCTTACGGTAAGTAGTGCTTGCCCGATGGTGTTGTTGATTTTATGGGCACCGGTATGGGTCAAATCTTCACGTTTAAGAAAGATTTTGGCGCCGCCACCCATTTCCGTCAGGCGTTGGGCAAAGTACAAGGGCGTAGGACGTCCGACAAAGTATTTAAGATAGTAGGCTAACTCACGGTGAAATTCGGGGTCTTTTTGGGCCTCATCGTATACCTCAGCCAGTTGATGAACCGCTCCCATCAGTGTTTCGGGAACATAGCTGCCGCCATAGCAGCCAAAATATCCATGGCTATCGGGGACCTGCGCCGAGGCGGCGCGGGGGGAATTAGGGCTGGTGGAACTCATGACGACTCCTGTAGTTATGCGGCATCATAGAGCCAACCGATAGGTGGTTTCAACCCAGATTCCGGATTGTTGCCCCAGTTATCCGGTAACCCGCGGAAAAACATTTTTTATGTAGGGATATTGACAGGCAGAAAAATGCCTGTATTGTACGCCTCGCATGGACATGGTTATTTTGCGGGTGGTGTTATCAGTTGGATAGAATCACCCGCGCCGAAGCCCCGGGTTGTAGGTGATGGATAGTTTGACCGATAGTTTAAAGGAGCGTGTATATGAATAGCGCAACGATGATCTTGACTCAGGCGGTGGCCGATACGGCCATTCTCTCCCTGACCGAGCACGCGGAATTGCTGCTGGCTTCGGTAGGTTCGGTAGGTTTGGACGCGGATATGCACAGCACCAATCTGCAGGCGGAATTGGCCCGCAAGCCCAAAAAAGAGCCCGTGGCACCCGAACCGGCCGAGGATGAAACCGAAGAGGAAGAAGACGAACTCGAAGATGATGACGATGATCTCGATGATTTTGATGACGATGAAGATGAAGACGATGACGACGAGGAAGAAGAGGAAGACGGTTTCGACCGATATGATGATGACGACCTCGACGAATATGACGACGAGGATTTGAACATTGACGAAGATGAGGATGACTGAGCGGCTACCCGCTTGGAAAACTCAAACGTGTCCACTAAATCCCGGGCCTTGTGCTCGGGATTAATCATTGGTGCGGGTGGTTTCGGTTACGGTTGCTGAACCGTCCATTGCATCGGCTGGGTCCGACAATCCAGATGGACTGTGAACACCTCCCCATCGCCCCCAAAGATACGGGCATGTTTGCGTAGCTGCGGCCAAATCACCTGCCGATCCGAATCCGGCAGCGTCAGGCGAATGATATCCGCCAGCGCAATCCACTCCAGCCGGCCTTCATTCATCGTACGGGGGGGGAAATCAAGCGGACGCAGCACTTCGTAACAGAACATCAACCAGTGCGTTTGTCCGTTGTAGGCGGTTTCCGACACAATCCCGCTGAGACGAAAATCTGTCAGTGGTAAATCAATCCCAATTTCTTCATGCGCCTCACGTTGGGCGCAGGCCACGGGTGATTCGCCGATGGCCTGCTCGAGTTTTCCGCCAATGGGCGAATAGAGCCCGAAATTAGGTTCTTTGCCCCGGTGCAACAAGAGTACTTCCCCGGCGGTATTACGGATATACACCAAAACGGCAATTTTGTAGGGCAATGGAGTGTCTGCTGACGGAGCCATAATCGCTTCCTATACTTACGGGTAAGAGACGGGAGTTCCGTCTCGTGTAATGGTTATTGTGCAGGCAAACGTCCCGTTTGGCCACCACCCGGGCGTCAGGAGTATAACGAGCATGGCAGGATCAGCATTGGCAGATATCGCGGTAATCGGCTTGGCTGTGATGGGACGCAATCTGGCATTGAATATTGCCGACCACGGCTTCCGGGTGGCGGTCTATAACCGGACCACCGAGGTAACCCAGACATTTTTAGCCCAACACCCCGATACACCCGGCGGTCTGGTGGCAGCGACCGACCTGCCGGAACTCTTGGCCAGCCTGAAACGCCCCCGCAAGGTCATCATCATGGTCAAAGCTGGCGCGGCGATTGATGCCGTGATTGACCAACTACTCACCGCGGGGCTAGAACCCGATGATCTGGTGATTGATGCCGGCAATAGCCTGTTTACCGACACGATAGCCAGGGAAAAGAAATATGCCGGCAAACTGAAATTCATGGGTTCGGGGGTTTCCGGCGGGGAAATTGGCGCCCGCTTTGGCCCCTCTTTGATGCCCGGCGGCGATGCGGCCAGTTGGAAGTATTTGGAGCCGATCTGGTCGGCGATTGCCGCCCGGGTGGATGCCCAGGGACGTCCGTTGGAGGATTATGCCCCCGGCAAGCCCGTCCTCGGGGGCGAAGCCTGCTCCGCATATATTGGCCCCAATGGCGCGGGCCACTATGTCAAAATGGTACACAACGCCATCGAATACGTGGATATGCAGTTGATCGGCGAGGCCTACTGGGTCTTGCGACAATTAGGTGGTTTCGGTCCCGATGAGTTAGCCGAAGTCTTTGCCCGTTGGGATCAAGAACGTTTGGGGTCGTATCTGATCGAGATCACTGCCGATATCCTGCGGCAGCGTGATCCCCGTAATAATCGCAAGTTTCTGGTGGATGTAATCGTGGATGCGGCCGGCCAAAAAGGCACCGGCAAATGGACCTCGGTCAATGCGTTGGATTTGGGTATCCCCGCCAATGCCATGGCCGAGGCGGTCTTTGCCCGGTGTATGAGCGCCCTGAAGGAAGAACGTGTCCACGCCGGCAAAATTATCAAAGGCCCCAAGGTCAAGACCCGCATCGCCAAGCAACGGTTGATCGCTCAGGTCGAAGCAGCGCTCTATTGCTCGAAAATTTGTGCCTATGCGCAAGGATTCCAACTTATGGCTGCCGCTCAGGGTGAGTATGGCTGGCAGTTGGATTTTGGTGGTATCGCCAAAATCTGGCGTGGCGGGTGCATTATCCGGGCCCGATTCCTGCAAAAAATCACCGACGCATACCGACAGAATCCCGCGTTGGCCAATCTGCTGCTGGACCCGTTCTTCAAAAAGCAGTTGGCCCTCGGCAGCGAATCCTGGCGCAATATTGTGGCGCTATGTGCCCAAAATGGCATTGCCGCCCCGGCCTTTATGGCGGCGCTGGCCTACTTTGACGGTTATCGTAGCGCTCGGTCGCCTGCCAGCCTTCTGCAGGCCCAGCGGGACTATTTCGGCGCCCACACTTACGAACGCGTGGATGAGCCCCGGGGCAAGTTCTTCCATGTGGATTGGCCGGTGGCGGGACGACCGGAACTTAAGGCCTGAGGGGTTTGGCGACACTGGCGTATTTATACCGCGTCTGGTAGTCTGATTGGCTTAATCAAGACGGGATGCGGTACGGCGCTATGAGGCAATCACGGCTATGGTCACGCGGGTCCACCCTCGCACTGCTGAGTGTGCTGGGGGTTATGTTTGCACTGCCTTTTTTCTGGATGATCGCCACCAGCTTACGTGACCCGCACGAATTTGCCAATCCCGCAACGCCCGGGGAACTGGCCTTCTGGTTGCCCCGGCAATTCACCCCGGAAAATTACGCCAAGGTCTGGAGTGACCGCCAGTTTAACCTCATCCTCTACGCGCGGAACACCATCATCATTGCCGTACTTCAGGTACTGGGGGCCACCCTATCCAGTTCGCTGGTAGCCTATGCATTGGCCCGTCTGCAATGGTATGGACGCAATCTGCTGCTCCTGCTCGTGTTGGGCTGCATGATGGTACCCTTCAGCGTCACCATGGTGACCCAATACGACATCTTCCGCACTTTCGGGCTGATTGGCACCACTGCCCCACTCTGGCTGCCGTCGTTCTTCGGGGTCCCTTTTTACATCTTCCTTCTGCGGCAATTTTATATCACCATTCCGCAAGAACTCTCCGAAGCCGCCCGGCTGGATGGGTGTAGTGAATTTACCATCTGGTGGCGCATTGTATTACCTTTGAGCAAACCCGCCCTGACTGTGGTGGCTTTATTTGCGTTTATGGGGGCTTGGAATGATTTTCTGGGACCCCTGATCTACCTGAATCACCAACGCCAATTCACCCTCGCGGTGGCGCTCCAGTCATTTCAAAGTCAATCCGGTGGGGTAAGTTGGGAATTACTTATGGCGGCCAGTGCGATCGTGATTGCACCGGTTCTGGCCCTATTTCTGCTGGCGCAGAAAACCTTTGTGCAAGGGATCGCCACAACCGGCATGAAGGGCTAGTTGTTTAGCGCAACTCAGTCATGGCGTCATAGGAAAGTGTGGACAGCCGGGCCTTTAGCCGCAGCAGCAACGCCGAGTGCATCTGACTGACGCGCGATTCGCTCAGGTCCAGCGCCGCGCCGATTTCCTTCATGGTCATTTCTTCGTAGTAATAGAGAATCAGCAGCAATCGTTCGCTACGATTCAAACCCCGCAGCAAAAAGGTACGCAGATCCCGGTCCGCAAAGGCACTCGTGGGGTCGGGGATTTTGTCATCGGAAAGAATATCCAGCGCGGCGGATTCCGACTCTGCGGTATCCGCCATGGTGGTACTGAACAGCGACATACTCGCCAGCGCGGCGGTATCGCGCACCATCTTGGTCAGTTCGTCTTCGGGGATACCCAAGTAGGCTGCAACCTCATCGGCGGTGGGCGGTCGACCCAGCGTCATCGTCAGGGCATCGGTGGCACGCAGGACTTTGTGGGAACGCGAACGTACCAGCCGGGGAACCCAATCCATGGCCCGCAGTTCGTCCAGCATGGCGCCGCGCACCCGCGTGGCGCAGTAGGTCTCAAACTTAACTCCCCGGTTAATGTCAAAGGATTCAATCGCGTCGCGCAGGCCAAAAATACCCGCCTGACTTAGATCGTCTTCGTTTACTTGGCTGGGGAGTTTGCTAGCCAGACGGTCCGCCGCATATTTCACGGTCGGCAGGTAGGTAAGCAACAACTGTTTACGCAGCTCGTTACGGGCTTTGCCTTGGGCACGGGCAAACGCCAGCCATAATTCACGATGGCGGGTGGCCGGGCGCGTGGTTGCTTGAGTTGGGGTCTTTGCCATCGGTCACTCCTTGACCATATGCACTGACAGCCTCGGGCTGCTTTACAGACCATTCTTCGACACGCCTGCATATTGTCCAATCCTTGGACTCATCAGGTACGGGTAATTATCGTGGGGACTTGGGGTTAAAGTCAAGAAATATATTCCGGTTTTATGAAAATTATCTTCAAGCCCTGCCCCTAGCCCCGACTTGCGTGTCCATCCCCCAGCGGGTAATTTGCCTGTTGTTACGAAATTCTTACTGGGATTGCCATTCTGATGCGTCGAAACCTGCCAGTTCTACTCCCCCGGCCCCAACGCCTGACCCGGCCGTCCCAGCGTTATATTTTCTACCAGAAAATCCGGTTCACGCTGCCATCCGAATGGACGCGGCTGCTTATTTACACCCGGCACTTAAGTCGGGCAGTAGCCCGGCTGAGACTTCCCAAAGGTCCACGACTGGGTGTCCGCATGGAACTGTCCGTCAGTAGTTTACCGGCCCCTACCGAGGAATTATCCCGGCAAGCCTATCAACTGACCATTGCCCCCGGTGGGATTAGCCTGACCGCCAGCACTGAAGCCGGGGCCTACTATGGCCTGCAAACACTGGTGCAATTGATGCGGAATACCCCCGGACGGTTGCCGGAATTGACCATTAACGACTGGCCAGCCTTGCCCCGGCGGGGTTTTTATTCTGATGTGGCGCGGGGTAAGGTCCCGAAACTGAAAACGCTCCTGCAATTAATTGACGATTTGGCCGCGTTGAAAATCAACGAGTTTCAACTTTACATGGAGAATGCCTTCACGTTTCCCGGTCATCCCGAAATATCCGCCGCGACCACGCCACTAACTGCGGAGGATATCCGGCAGTTGGACGACTACTGTCAGCAGCGTTTTATTGACTTTGTGCCGTCGCTAACTTCATTGGGGCATTTCGACAAAATCCTACGGTTACCCAAATATCGGCCGTTGGCCGAAATTGAACCGGCAGAACTGCCCGCGAAAGGGATTACACCATGGTGCAGCGATCCCTGGACTTTGTGTGTCACTGACCCGGCCGCCAAGCAACTACTGGCGGATATGTATGCGGGGTATTTGCCTCATTTCCACAGTTCGCTGTGCAATATCTGCTGTGATGAGTCGTGGGATTTGGGGCAGGGACGATCGGCATCCCTTACTACCGAGATCGGGATCGGGAAGCTCTATGTGGACTGGGTGCGTTATTGTGGACAGTTAGCCGGTCACTATGGTAAGTCCATTCAAATGTGGGGCGATATTATCCGCAACCACCCAGAGCTCATTGTGGAACTGCCAGCAGAGACAGTATTGCTGGAGTGGGGCTACGAGGCAGAGCACGACTTTGCTACCAACTTAAAACAATATCGTGACGCCCAACGGCCCGTTTATGCGTGTCCGGGGACCAGTAGTTGGATGACGTTTGGCACGCGCGGCCAGGTATGGCGCGACAATATTGCGCACGCGGCAACGGCTGCCGTCAAGCATAACACCCGGGGCCTGCTCAACACGGACTGGGGCGACCACGGGCATCAGCAATTCTGGGCTGTGTCGATGCTGCCTATGGCGTGGGGAGCGGCGCTGAGTTGGAATCCCACAGGCAGCGAATGGAATCAATTCATCGCGGCGGTTGATTGTCACGTCTTCCAGACCACCTCGGGAAGTATTGCCCAGCAGGCCTGGCATTTGGCTCAGGTATGGGAGCAAATCGGAGTATTGCGCAAGAATGCTGGCGTGGATTTTTGGCTGTTCCGTGAAGCGTGGGATGATTGGACCTGGTTGGAGCGATGCGATGCGTCCATACTCCGTTCAGCCCTGACCGAAGTGCGGCAAGGGCGCAATCACCTCGGCGCCCTAATGAGTACCCGCCCCGATGCCCCCCTGCTGCTTGGGGAATTGCGCCTGACCGCACGACAAATTGAGTACACGCTGGAACGCAGTATCCTGCGCATGGAATTCGCCCGTGATCCGCGGGCGCTGTCTGCGGATACTGCCCGAGCGATGGCCCAACAGGCTCATGATCTGGCCCAGGACTTTGCCGGTCTCTGGCGACAACGGAATCAGGAATCGCGTCTGCAGGACATCCTGCATCATTTCATACAACACGAGGCCGAATGGTTGGCTTTGAGCTAAAGGAACCGATTTTATGACCAAGCAGAATTTCCTATGGCAAAATATCACTGTACCCAAGTTCAGCATGCTCTGTGCGATGGGTATGGCACTACTCGCCATCGCGCTGGCCTGCTGGTGCGTGCAATACGGCGGACAACTCCGCCGCAGTGCCGTTTTACAAGCGTGGCAGATTGACCTGTTGCAAGCCCAGAATGATATGAATACAGCCAAAACGGCGCGTGATGACACCCAGTTGCGGGAAACGGCGGAACGCATCAAGGAGATCGAAGGTCGCCGCTTGGGAGGGTACCTTGAGCCCGGGCGCGAATTCACCAATTGGGACGGCTGGCGTTACGAGGAAATCGCCCGCTTTGGCTACGTGTGGGATGGCTCCGACAATTCCCTCACCCCGGACCCCGCCACCGGCGAGATGCGGCTTAAAAATGTGGTCTGGTATCCGCTCTATCCCGTGCTCGGGTGGGTCACAGCGAAATATACGGGCTGGCAGGTACACGAGGCTTTAAGCATCATTTCGCGGATTTGTATTGTGCTGGCTGCCGGGGTGATGTTTTGTCTCGGTTGGCACTGGACCATGCGGGCCCCGGCACTGGCCACGCAGGAAATGACCTTGGCGAAACAAGCAGTTACCTATGGCATGTGGGCCACCGCGTTTATGGTCTTCGGATCCACGGCCGTATTTTTCTATGGCAACTTCACCGAAAGTCTTTTTGTCTTGCTGCTGGCCGGCTTTTTATTGACCTTGCTCAAACAGCAATGGTGGCTGGCTGCCATAATTGCGGCCATCGCAGCGGCAACCCGATCGCAGGGTGTATTCTTTGGCCCGATTCTGGCCCTTTCGTATCTGATGCGGGAAACCGATGTCCGGTTTACCCGTCGGATCGTGGTGGCTGGAATATTGGGCGTGATCAGCAGTCTGGGCTTGTTGGCCTATATGTGGTATCTGCAGCATACCTTTGGCGACCCGCTGGCTTTTACCAAAGGGCAGAAATTCTGGAGCACTGGCATCAACGCTGCAACGTTGTCATACGCCACGAATCCCTGGCACATTATCGAGAACCTGACCCATTGGTTGCAGGTCCGGCCTTGGAACTGGCCGCGGGTGAATGAGGCGGTCTGGCTGCTGCTGCCCCCAATCGTGCTGGTTATCTGGGGCTGGCGCTGGCTGCCGTGGGAATTTAATCTAGCGGCGTGGATTTTCTGGGGTCTGCCCTATGTGACCCACGGCGTGGGCGGAATGCCGCCGATGAGTCACCAATGGATGAGCTTTGGCAGGTTTATGTCCGCCAATGTTCCACTGCTGATGCTCATGGCGCTCATCGCCACGCGCCGACCCTTGCTGGGCGGATTGCTGCTGGGGTTCTCGGCCGTTAGCTTTGCGCTGCTCAGTCTCATGTACGGTATGGGCATGTGGGTGGGCTAAAATATCACCCTTGGTCGCAGGTCAGCACGGCGACACCATAACCGCCCAATTCCAACGTCTGCGTCACCTGGGCGCCGGTCACCAGATCGGTATATACGCCGGTGCCGAGTTTAGCCGTATTGGCGGTACGCTGGAGATTCAAGACGAAATAGTAATCCCTACCCTCCGCGTGCCGACATTGCACGGTGATCCCAGCGGGTTGTAACTGGCCGAACCAGGGTTTAATCTGTAACTGCGATAACAGGTTTTGGTAAAAAGCGTCATGGAAATCATCGCCCAGACGGCAACCCAAATACCAGGCCTGGCCCTGCCCGTATTGGTTGACTGTTACTGCCGGTTGCTGGGTGTAATACTGGTGTTGGTACGAGGCCGCAACCTGGGCACCGCATAGATGCAGCACATCGGCATAATCCTTGACGGCCGCATGTTCCAGCCTCAGAGGCAGCGGATGCTGCCAGTGGATACTTTGGGTATCGGTGGGCATCAGATGGTCGGTCTCTTCCGCCCAGACGCCAAACACCTTGCGTAAACCCGCCCCAGGCCACCCACCGAGATGCGCCCGGCCCGACAAGTCCTGCCAGCCGGTGTAATACGTCGTAACGGCCACCCCACCGTCAGCCACAAAGCGGTCTAAGCGGGCGCCAAAATCCTCACTCACCAGATACATCATGGGCAAGACCACGAGTTTATATCCCGACAGGTCTGCGGTCGGCGCAATCACATCAATCGTAACCTGTTGTTTCCAGAGGGCGCGGTAGTGGGCCTGTAGGGTGTCCATATATCCCTTGGAATCTTTGGCATCAATCTTTCCGGGACCGCCGTGTAACGCCCAGCGACATTCCGGATCATAAACCACGGCCACATCGGCCTGATTCAGGCTGCCCCGCACGGGGGCAATCTGCCGGAGGATATTGCCCCATTGGGCGACCTCGCGGAAGACCCGGGTGTTTTCCGTTCCCACATGATCCACCACCGCGCCATGGTGTTTTTCCCCACCATTGGCACCCTTGCGCCACTGGAAATACAGGGTGCCATCCGCGCCGTGGGCCACCGCGTGCATCATCTCAAAGATATGCAGTCCGGGCCGTTTGGGTTTGGCATAACTCTGCCAATTAACCATGGACGGACACGACTCCATCAACACCCAGGGGCGCTGCCGCAAGGCCCGCATGTAGTCATGGATAAAGGCCACTTTGGCGGCCTGCTGGGCATGGTTATCGTGATCATCGTAATTGGGATAACTGTCGTTGCTGACAAAGTCCACATAAGGTGCGGACACGGAGAAATTGACCTGTTCAAAGTCACTCATAAAGTTGGTGGTGATGGGTAAATCCGGGCGATAGGGCCGAACCGTGGCGATTTCAAATTGCAGCATGTCGGCGATCTGCACGGAATTAAACCGTTGCCATTCCAACCGCAGGCCGTCACAGGCGAGGATCCGGGGGGTAACCTCGTTCCAATGTTGCCAGGTCTGCCCCCAGAACGCACTATTCATGGCTTGGTTCAGGGCGGACAGGTTGCCATAGCGTTGTTCCAGCCACTGCTGGAACGACTGCACACACGCCGCGCAATAACAGGTGCCATAATATTCATTGGAGATGTGCCATCCCCCCATGGCGGGATGTTGGACGTAGCGCTGCGCCAGCGCCTGGTTGATGATTTTAACTCGGGCGTGCAGTTCCGGTGCGGTCCAGCATTGGTCGGCCCGGGAATAGTGCGGGTAGGTATTGCCCGCTTCATCCACCCGGGTCGTCTGGGGATACTTCTGCCTTAGCCAGCGCGGCCGGGAGGCGCTGGGGGTGGCCAGAAAGACCCGGTGCCCGGCCTGAGCCATACGCTCCATGATGGCATCCAGCCAGTCAAAGGTGAACACCCCCTCCTGCGGCTCCATACTCACCCAGGAAAATATCCCCACCGAAAAGGTGTTGCATCCCGCCAGCGGGAACAGCCGGAAATCCTCGGTAATTATCTCAGGCTGGTGCAGCCATTGCTCCGGGTTATAGTCCCCACCATGTAAAAGGTGATCAGCGCCGGGAATGATGGGAGGAAAACGGGAAAGGGTCATGAATATTCCTTAACGAGTAATAAAAGTACCGCGGAGTTATCCGGGCACTAACCACCAATTACAAATCGAACAAAGAGGCCGGGGGTGTTACCGGAACAATTAAACTTTCGTCGTCATTTTGGGGCGAGTTTACCCGATGTGACACCGGATGGGCCGCCAACGCACCATTGGGGAAAGGTTGCATAAACGGCGATACCAGCCGGCAAGGATAGCGTTCATCCAACCACATCCGGCCATGGAGTACAGGCAACAACACCGGCATCCGATGGTGAATATCCTGCATAAGTTGATTCGGCGGACACGTGATAATGGTACAACTGTGCAGCGTTTCGCCACCGGGCGTGGACCAGGTATCCCACAAACCTGCCAGATAGAGCATTTCACCCCGGCGGTGCTGGATGAAATAGGGCGTTTTGGTCCGCCCATTATCATCTCTGCGCCACTCATAAAAACCCTGACAGGGAATCAAACAACGACCGTGCTCCACGAGGTGGCGGAACGCCGGTTTGGTCGTCAGGGATTCACTGCGGGCGTTGGCCAAAAATATGCTGGCGGATTCCTCTTTGGCCCAGCGGGGCACCATCCCCCAATGCAAAGACGCCAGTTTGGGATGCCCCGCCTGATTCACCAACGCGGCTACTTTGGTGCCGGGAGCGATGTTGTACCGAGGCCGGGGCGGTAATATGTCCGCCAATTCCAGATCGGGATAATCACTGGTCAGGCCCTGCATACCAAGTTGGATGAACCGTCCGCACATCGTCAGTCATATCCTAATTGTTTCAAGTCATCTTCATCCATACCCGCATAATGCCCCAATTCGTGGCACAAAGTAATAAAGATTTCCGCTTCCAATTCCGCCCGATCCGCACAACTGTCCAGCAGGGGTTGGCGATAGAGATAGATCGCCGGAGGCTGGGCCAGGTCGGCCCCTTCGGGATCATCCAGCGCTGTGCCCACAAATAATCCCAATACTTCATCGTCGTCACCCACGTCCGCCGGATTGGGATACTCCTCGATAATCACCGGCACACGTTCCAGCCACACCGCAAAGGGGGCCGGCAGGCGGGCCATTTGTGCTTGGACCAGCGTATCAAATTCCGCGCTCTTAAGTTGCATAAGGCTCCAAGTCAACCAAAGTGCCAGCGGGGATATCCACCAGTTTGGTGCCGTTGATTTTAATGGTCACCGGCAACGCACTGGGGTTATAGGCCGTACGCCGGTTCGCGGCCAGGATCAAACGTTGGCGTGCGTCTTCGTAATCGAACAAGGCCATATTGGTGCAGTACCACACATCTGGTTTGCCTGCCATGGGGCCAATAATCTCGGCCATTTTTCCCCAACGATCATTCTGGTCAAACTCGTAGGAATGGCCCCAGAGGAAAAATAGCCCCCGCGAACGTGGATTTTGATACCACTTCTCAAAATATTGGCCCATAGGTAAACCGTCTTTTTCAGCGAACATGTGCCCTGTAGCCGCCCATGCCAAAGGTTCGGCCGCGGGCCAGGGATTGGCAGTTGTTTCCGTGGTGCGGCTGTAAACGATGCCCAGACCACGCAGCAGTTCGATGACCCGCGGATTGTAGGTGCCAAAGGGATAGGCCATTCCCCGCACCGGATATCCGACAATTTCTTCCAGTTCGATCCGGTCCTGCAGTACTTGCTGGGCGATCTGGCTGGCGTCGATGAGTGGTAGATGCGGGTGGTCCAAGGTGTGGATGGCCACCTCATGACCTTGCATTAATTCGGCTACTTCACTGCGTTCCAGATGCCGGGGTGGATCGGTGGGCAGACGGCGCAAGAATGTGGAATTCAGGTTAAAGGTGCCTTTCAAGCCGATCTGATTGAAATACGCAATCAGCCGCCGGTCATGCACCGTCCCATCATCCCATGAGGTGGTCAACGCAATCCGTTTGTCCCCCGGGAAATACGGGATTTCAATCCGTGTAATGGGCATCATTTTACTCCTATAGCGTGCAACTAGCATAGTGCCACCGCACCCCGGTGACAACCCAATTTGGTGCCCGGCCCACAGCGCGGTATGATTCACCCAGCATATTGTTATGACCACATGATGACAGGAAGGAACACCCATGGCGGCCCATCGCATTCTCGTATTATCCGCGTCCGCAGGCGCGGGCCATGTACGCGCCGCCGACGCGCTGGTCAAAGAATTTGCCCGGCAAGGCAATGTCACCGATGTCCAACACTGGGACATGCTGAAATATACCACCAAGATATTCAGCCACCTGTACTCCAAAACCTATCTCGATCTGATCAATCGCGCCCCCACCATGCTGGGCATCCTCTACGAACACACCGATAAACCCTGGCAGAATCAGCGACTACGGCTGGCGTTTGAAAAATTCAATGCGGGCCCGTTTCTCACCAAGGTGGAGGAATACGAGCCCACGATCATTGCCTGCACCCACTTTACCCCCGCGTTCCTGCTGGCCAATCTGGTTGAGCGCAAACGACTGGCGGTAAAACCCTCGGTCGTCATCACCGACTTCGATGTTCATGCCATGTGGCTGGTATCGCAATACGAACACTACTTCTGCATGAACGAGGAAGCGAAAGTCTATCTGTCCCGCATGGGTATCCGCCCCCAGCGCATCTATGTGTCTGGCATCCCCGTTGACCCGGTGTTCCGCCAGACCAAAGACAAAGCCCTCACCCGGCAGAAACTTGGTCTGAAAGAAGATGTCTTTACAATTATGGTTTCCGCCGGTGGCTTTGGCGTGGGCCCGGTGGGTTTGATCATCGAAGAACTGATGTCGCTGGACCATCCCGCCCAGATCGTGGCCATCTGTGGCCGCAGTACCGAACTTAAGGCCCAACTTGATAAAATCGCCCACCAACATTCCCGGAGCAAGATTCGGTTGCACCCCGTGGGCTTTACCACCGAAATGGACGAATATATGGCCGCCGCCGATATTCTGATTTCCAAGCCCGGCGGGCTCACCACCTCCGAAGCCATGGCCCGGGGCCTGCCCATGTGTGTCATGAATCCCGTCCCCGGTCAGGAAGAACGCAACAGCGACCATTTATTGGAGTCCGGCGCCGCCATCCGCTGCAATGCGATCGAGGTATTGACGTTTAAACTCAAGCAACTGTTGGATAACCCTCAGCGAATGGTGAAGATGCGTCACGCTGCGTTACAAATGGGCCGGCCCGATGCGGCGGAAGTTATCGTCAAACGTTTGCTTGACTTACGGTAAGCGCTCAGACTGGAGTAATTATTATGGCAATCCCAACACAATCCCACCTGACTGGGGGTGACATCTGCGACCAGTATTTCATGGAAACACGCTGCAAGCTCATCGAAATTGCCGCCACCCTTGATCGCTTGGATCGGGCCGCAGACCGCAGCAAACTCAACGGTGATGCCCGGCTACTGTTTATTCAAGACGCATTGGCCATTTTAGCCTCCGATGCCCCGAATCGGGCCGAAGCCATCCTACGGCGTTACTCGTTGCCCGCGAGCGACGTTCATACCCAGTACCCCCTACCGAGTCTACCGCAATGATGATAATTGATCCCCATATTCACATGGTCTCCCGCACAACGGACGATTACGAACGTCTGGCGCTTTCCGGCGTGGTGGCGGTCAGCGAACCGGCGTTTTGGGCGGGTTTCGATCGTTCGCCGGAGGGCTTTTTTGACTACTACCGGCAATTGACCGATTTTGAACCCAAACGCGCCGCCCAATTCGGCATCCAGCATTACTCGTGGATTTGCCTTAACCCTAAAGAAGCTCAGGACTTGGGCAAAGCCAAAGCGGTATTAGAGGGTATGTCGGAGTTTTTATGCCGTCCCAATGTTCTGGGCATCGGCGAGATCGGGCTGAACAAAAACACCCCCAACGAAGCCAGTGTCTTTATGGAACATGTGCAGATGGCAATTGACCACGGCAAAGGCTTGCCGGGTGGTCATCATCTAATTCTGATCCATACGCCCCATCTGGAAGATAAGCTCAAGGGCACCCGTTGGATTATGGACATGCTGGCCGATTTCGGCAGCCAACTCGATCATGGCCGAATCTTGATTGACCATATCGAAGAGCACACCGCCAAGATGGTCTTGGATGAAGGGTATTGGGCGGGTATGACGATTTACCCGATCTCCAAATGTACCCCCCAACGGGCAGTGGACATTATGGAAATGTATGGCCACAAGCAACTTATGGTAAATGCGGCGGCGGATTGGGGGGTTTCCGACCCTTTCAATACCCATCGCACGTTGCACGAAGCCCGGCGCCGGGGCTATCACCTGCCCACACTGCTGGACATCTTTTACAACAATCCGGCCCGTTTCTTTGGCCAATCAGCGAATTTCCGCCCCCGGCCCCTGCAAATTATCCCGGCGGAATAAGGGGCGATAATTTGACGTAACCGCCTGTGTGGGCTTACTATACGGGTCGGTTTTAATTGGAATCCGCTGACGATGATGACGACACGAACTACGAATCGGCACAACTAACTGACCGCGGGTCATGGATTGCTCATGCCCTATGGCCAGACTGGTTGTGCCGCGTCTGTTTTTGCGTCGCTTGAATTCTTGCCCACTTATACCTTACGAGGTTTGCCATGGTAACGATTACGCTCCCGGATGGTGCCCAGAAACAATTTGACCAAGCGGTCATCACCCCTATGGATGTGGCCAAGGCCATCGGCCCGCGTCTGGCCGCGGCCACCATTGGCGCGGTGGTGGATGGCCAGCTTTGTGATGCCAATCTGGCCATTAAACAGGATGCCACACTGGCCCTGGTTACGGCCAAGCCTGAAGATGCTCATGCGTTGTATCTGATTCGTCACTCCACGGCCCATGTCATGGCCGAAGCCATCGTACGGTTATTCCCGGAGGCCAAGCTGGCTTACGGGCCGCCGGTGGAGAATGGTTACTACTATGATATTGAACTGGAACACAAGCTGACCGCCGAAGACCTGCTGGCGATCGAAGCCGAGATGAAGAAAATCGTCGCAGAAGACCGCCCCTTTACCCGTTATGAACTGACGCAGAATGTCGCGCTGGCCAAACTGGCCCAGGAAGGCAACCCCTACAAAGTGGACAATGCCCAGCGAGCCATCAACGCCGACCCGCAAGCCGTGTTGACGTTCTATGCCACCGGCACACCCGGCCAGAACTGGGAAGACCTCTGCCGGGGCCCGCACGTGCCCAGCACCAGCCGGGTAGGCGCGTTCAAGCTCATGTCCGTGGCCGGAGCATACTGGCACGGCGATGAGAAAGCCCAGCAGTTGCAGCGAGTCTATGGCACAGCGTTCCCGACGCAGAAAGATTTGGATGCCTACCTCAATGCTTTGGAAGAAGCCAAACGCCGCGACCATCGCGTCATCGGCAAGCAAATGTCGCTGTTTACCATCAGTCCGCTGGTGGGTGCGGGGCTGATTCTGTGGCTGCCCAAGGGGGCGGTGCTACGGACCGAGTTGGAACAGTATATGCGCGAAGAATTAATGCGCCGCGGCTACCATATTGTTTACTCGCCCCAGATTGGGAACATCAATCTGTACAAAGCCAGTGGTCACTATCCCTACTACAAGGAATCGCAGTTCCCCACCATCCGCATGAATGAACGCGATCCCAGCGACGATTCCGAATATCTGCTGCGCCCGATGAATTGCCCGCACCATATCCAGATGTATGCCCATGAACCGCGCAGCTATCGCGATTTGCCGTTGCGTCTGGCCGAGTTCGGCACCGTCTACCGCTACGAACAAACCGGCGAACTTAACGGTATGACGCGGGTGCGCGGCTTTACCCAGGATGATGCCCACTTGTTCTGTACGCCCGAACAGGTGGAAGCGGAATTCCGCAGCACCGTGCAGATGGTGATGCACGTGTTCAACACGCTGGGCTTCAAGGACTACGATTGCCGCGTCAGCTTGCGTGATCCCGCCTCTAACAAATACATGGGTGAAGCGGAGGTCTGGGATAAGGCCGAAGCGATCCTGCGCAAGGTCGTGCGTGAAGTGAATATCCCCCATGTGGAAGGCATCGGCGAAGCCGCGTTCTACGGCCCCAAGATTGACTTCATGGTCAAAGACTGCATCGGCCGCAAGTGGCAATTGGGTACGGTCCAACTGGACTTCAACCTGCCCGAGCGTTTCCAGTTGGAATACATCGGCGCGGACAACCAGACCCATCGCCCCGTGATGATCCACCGGGCCCCGTTCGGTTCGATGGAACGCTTCACGGGCATTTTGATCGAGCACTTTGCCGGGGCATTCCCCACGTGGCTCAGTCCGGTGCAGGTGGCGGTCCTGTCCATCTCCGAGAAAACTGAAGCGTATGCCCGGGAGATTGCGGCCCAATTGCAGGCCCAGCTCATCCGCACGGAGACGGATTTCGGTCCCGACAAGATCGGCGCCAAGATCCGCCGCGCCCGCGAAACCAAAGTGCCCTATATGCTTATTCTCGGCGCCAAAGAAGCCCAGGACGGGACTGTCGCCATCCGCACGCGTAAAGACAAGGACCTGGGCACGATGACCGTGGCCGATTTCGTGCAACGTCTCAAGGAGGAGATTCGTACGCGCCAGCTTGAATTGATGGGCTAAACGCGCACGATAACACACCGTGGCATCATTGACGGAGCAACTTCTTGCCCCTAACGGACTCATTGCCCGGCGCCTGCATGATTTCGAAGCACGTCCCGAGCAGATCACCATGGCGCAGGCGGTGTCTGATGCCTTTACCAATGCCCATCATTTGATTGTTGAGGCGGGCACCGGCATCGGTAAATCTTTTGCCTATCTGGCTCCGGCCATCGAACAGGTGGTCATCCATAAACGCCGGGTGGTCATTTCCACCCATACAATCAGCCTGCAAGAGCAATTGCTGCACAAAGATATCCCCCTGCTGCGCAGTGTCTGTGGTCATGAGTTCTCTGCGGTTCTGTGCAAGGGACGCAGTAACTACCTGTGTCTGCGTCGTATGCATCAGGCCTTGGAACGCATGACGGGCCTGTTTACGGACAGCCGTCATTACGATGATCTCATGCTGGTACGCGACTGGTCCAACGAAACCGAAGACGGTTCGCGTTCCGACCTGCCGCGCACAGTCGCCTGGCAGGTATGGGAGCAAGTGTGTGCGGAACATGGCAACTGTCTGGGCAAGCGGTGTAAATACTATAATCCCTGCCACTATCAGCAGAGCCGTCGGCGGATGCAAACTGGGCAACTGCTAATCTGCAATCACGCCATGTTTTTCGCGGATCTGGCCGTTCGTCGGGCTGGTGGACAATTATTGCCCAATTATGATCTGGCCATTCTCGATGAAGCCCACACCATTGAAGCCGTGGCGGCAGAACACTTGGGCTTGAATGTGTCAGAAGCCGGATTGCGCCATACCTTGTCGCGGTTATATCAACCGCAAACCCATCGGGGCTTTCTCGCCCATCTCGACAAAGTGGATACCACCGAGGCCCGCGACGTGATCGCGCAGGCCCATGCCGAGAGTCTTAATTTCTTCGATGATGTACAACGCTGGATGGAATCGGACAGTCCCCCCAATGGCCGGGTGCGCCGCAAAGACATCGTACCCAATACCGTGGGCCCCTTGCTGGATCAAGCCGTACACCATTTGCGCCGAATGTTGGCCCAATTGGGCAAACTCACAGGCACACCCATTGATATCGAAGACAATCCGCAAGCCGGGCAGCCCACGGGCAACTTCGAAAATGAACGCGATTGTTTCGAACTGCAAAGCTATATCCAGCAAATCCAAGGCAAGAGCGTGGCCCTGAGTGCCTGGTTGGCCCAGGAAATGGACGATTATGTCTATTGGCTCGAGTCCACCGGTCGTACCCATCGCCGCATCACCCTCTCGGCGGCCCCGGTATGTGTGGGGCCACACCTGAAAACCAATCTGTTCGACGCCACGAAAAGCGTCATTCTGACCAGTGCCACGCTGGCCACCGGACGGGGTCAGAAATCATCCAGCCCCTTCAGTTATCTCCGGCAACGGATCGGACTGGCCACCGGTCAGGAACTACAACTCGGGTCACCGTTCAACTATGAAGAACAAGCCACCCTGTTTCTGGAAACCGGTCTGGGCGAGCCCGACAGCCCGGATTTCACCACCAATGCCATGGCCCGGTCCCTGGATTACCTGCGGCAGACCCATGGCCATGCGTTCATTCTCTTCACGTCCTATCGGGGGCTTCAGGATGCTGCGGCCATACTCCGCCAACCCTTGGCCGAACTTGGCTACCCGCTATTGGTCCAAGGGGCTGGCCAGGACCGTAGTCAGATGCTCGATTCCTTCAAGAAAAATGCCCACAGTGTGCTGCTGGGTACGGATTCCTTCTGGCAGGGTGTAGATGTCCGGGGTGAAGCCCTCCGAAACGTCATAATCGTGAAACTCCCCTTCTCGGTACCCGACGAACCGCTGGTGGAAGCCCGGATGGAGCAGATTAAGCTTACCGGCGGCAATCCCTTTCGCGACTATTCGCTGCCCGAGGCGATCATCAAATTCAAACAGGGCTTCGGCCGTCTGATTCGCAGCCGTAGCGACCATGGAATCGTGGTTGTGATGGATCATCGCATCGTTACCCGGACCTATGGCAAGCAATTTTTGTCCGCATTACCCCCCTTACGCATAATTCAGGTTGATTAATCGGATTTCAGGCAATAATCCAGCACTATTCCCGTTAGCCCAAATTGTACCCGTGTTGGTATTGAACTCGGATCTGGTCTGGTGTCCAGACCGCTTCGATACCTTATACGTTTAGGAGCTTATATGAGACCCATCCTGCGTCAAATTACCTTCGCGTTGCTCTGTTGCACCGTTGCTGCGGCGTCCCTTTCTGCAGAAGAATATATCCCAACGGGTGAACGCTCGGAGAAGGCTATTAAGGGCGGTAAATTGCCGTTCTGGCCGGCCCGTGCGGATCAAGCCGAGGTTGTCACCGCGTCCTTCCTCGGCGGGGCAGGTAATGAATGGCTCATTGGCGGGGACTTTCTGCCCGATAAAACGCTCATCCTTGCTGGCAACGTAGCCGGGCCAGTGTTTGATCTGGGGGTCAAACCCACGATCCTGGGTAACGATGGTACCCCCCCGGCGGAATTCGCACGTACTAAGGATAAAAAGGGTGGGAATAATCCAGCTTCATGGGCGGTACCCGGGGTCACCGGTTTCCTCGTCCGAATGTCACCCGACTATAAGAAGGTCGTCTCCGTATCCCGCCTTCCCTGGGACTCCGCTGCGATCACCAGCATCGTGGCCGATGATATGGGGGGCATCTATATTGCGGGCAAGGCTACCGACAAAATAGCCAGTGTGGGCGGTAATCAGTCCTTGCTGCCGGTGGGCGCAGATGCCGAACGCAAAGGTGGTATGTGCAACTTCACCTTCGTAGCCAAATTGTCCGGCGATGCGACCAAGATTCTTTGGCTCCAAACCGCCAAGGGGCTCTCTGATGCCCCTTCGGTAAAGCTCCGTAAAGATGGCAACATCTCCTTCGCGGCTCAGGACGTTAAAACACTTGATCCTAATGGCAAGCTACTGAACGCAGCCGTGATTCCCGGCGGGGTGCGTGAAACCACCTCGGTCAGTCCCGTTGATGGCTTGATTGTCAAAGGTGGTGAGCACCATTGGGGTACTGGGCGCGAACCGTGGCGTTGTCCCATGCTCAACATATTTGAACCTACGGGCAAACAACTCTACCAGTTTTATGACTGGGGTGGTCCTTATGTCGGGCTGGACAACAGCCGCGCGGTTTCCGATTCGGCGGTACGACTAGTACAACATGACAATGAGGGAAACATCCTGCTCTTTGCCTGGTCCGATGGCGGTAACTCAGTCATGAATTGCATGCCTCAGGACATCCGGCGTGGGGTGGGACTCGCCGGTACCGGACTAAACGCCGCCGGTGCTTCGGTCTCCAGCTTCGGTTATCTGATCAAAATCGAACCCAAAGACTATCAGGTGGTAGGCTTTACCTTCTGGTGTGCCCGTTTTGCCGGTAAACCCAATGGTATTAGCGTCAATGCGATTGGCCAAGCCGACGATGGGTCTCTGGCTGTGGGTGGAGGTTCCGCCTGGGGCCTGATTCAAACGCCCAATTTTATTGGGCGCTCCGAACCCGCCGGTAATTACATCGCGATCTTCACTCCGGAATTGAACGGCGTCCGCTTCTGCTCGGCGATCCCGGGTGCGGGTACGGCCATCGTTGGCAATGAAAATGGCGACGCTTGGGGTATTGGTTCGGGTACCGTGGACAAGAAGCCACTGGTGGTATTCACGACCGGTGTAGCAGAAAAAGGTGAAACCTACGGCCATATCGCACCGCCACCCACGGTGAATCCCGCACAAGAAAAGTTCGGTGGTGGTTGGTCCGATGGTTGGTTTGCCGTGCTGGATCTATCCAAAGGTGGCAGTACCACCAAACCCGCGGTAACACCTAATACAAAACCACGCCGGCTTACGATTGAAGTGTTTGCCAATCGCGTGGATGCCAAGAAACCGCCCTCCGTACCCACGGAAGGCACCGTATATAACTTCTCCCCGACGAAACCCAAATACGTGACGGTGGATGCCGAGTTCCGTGATGCGAAGGGTCAGATGTGGCCGAGTTTTGCTTATGGGAAACCCGAAAGCGGTGCGCTCACGATCAAAGACGGGGTTGCGCAGGGGAGTTTTGTGTTGAGTTGTGATCGGTGGTGTCAGCCCAACGCTTCGCAAGCCCGTCGTGTGCTGGGGCAATATATTGAGGGTGTGAACCCCGTGCCCAAACTTACGCTTTCAGTCAAGTCTTTGGGCTCTCCCAAAACCGAGACTTTTACGGTTACCGACGACAAAGGTAAAACCTCGGAACGGTCTGCTACCAGTTATGAGTCTGACGCAACCCTTCAGATTGGAACCTACAGCATCAATATCAGACCGCGTATTATACTGAGTTATAATGCCGGTGGTCGGGATGGTTCGGTGGTAGGTGTACGGGGCACCGCACTCATCACCGTCAAGGGCACCGACCTGGGTTTGAAAGGCACTCTGGCCAAAGAGGATATTGATATGCGGATGACGTTCCAAGGTTACAGTGCCAAGTAATCCGGCCCGGACCCCAAAAACTTTTGCATTACCCAATAACAAGGGCTTGGCGTTATGCCAAGCCCTTGTTTGTTTTCAAATGGCCGCAACGTGGGATCAGGTCCCCATATCGTGACTGGACAGATACTTGACCTGTTCTTTGGTCAGGGTATCAATGGCAATGCCCATGGATTGCAGCTTGAGCTTGGCGACCCAGGCATCAATCTCTGCGGGAACATTGTAGACCTTGGCACTGAGCGTGGCCTTGTTCTTTAGGGCCCATTCAGTGGCCAAAGCCTGTACCGCAAAGCTCATATCCATCACGCTGGCCGGGTGGCCATGCGCGGCGGCGAGATTGATCAGGCGTCCTTCGCCCAGGACCATCACGCTGTTGCCATTGGCAAGCGTGTATTCATCCACGAATTCACGGACGCCCTTGCGGGTCTTCTTGGCCAGTTTGGCCAGCGCAATCAGATCGAGTTCGACATCGAAATGACCGGAATTGCACACCAAGGCGCCGTTCTTCATGACCTTGAAGTGTTCGCCCCGGATGACATGGATGTTGCCGGTTACCGTGATGAAAATATCACCCAGCGGAGCCGCATCTTCCATGTCCATAACCTGGAAACCATCCATTACGGCTTCGATGGCCTTAATAGGGTCAATTTCGGTCACGATCACGTGTCCACCCAAACCCCGGGCGCGGGAAGCCACACCCTTGCCGCAATAACCATACCCCGCCACCACCACGCGTTTGCCCGCGATCAGGTGATCGGTGGCCCGGATCACGCCATCCAGCGTGGACTGGCCGGTACCATAACGGTTATCAAAGAAGTGCTTGCACATGGCGTCATTGACGGCCACGGTGGGGAACTTCAGGGTACCATCTTTTTCCATGGCCTTCAGCCGGATCACGCCGGTGGTGGTTTCTTCCATCGAAGCCACCACATTCTTGGCCAAATCTTTGCGCGAAGAATGCAGCAGGCTGACCAGATCACACCCGTCATCCATCGTGACGTTGGGCTTGATATCCAGTGCCGCGTTCATGTGCTTGAAGTAGGTGTCGCGGTCTTCGCCCTTGATCGCAAACACGTTGATACCATATTCCTTCACCAGCGCGGCGGCATTGTCATCCTGCGTGCTCAGGGGATTGGACGCACAAGCCACCACTTCCGCACCACCGGCCACCAGCGTACGTAGCAGGTTGGAGGTTTCGGTCGTGATATGCAAACACGCCGCCATCCGATAGCCCTTCAGGGGTTTTTCTTTTTGGAAACGCTTGCGCACCAACTGCAGCACCGGCATATCTTTGTCGGCCCATTCGATCCGCTTCTTGCCTTCGGCCGCCAGACCCAGGTCCTTCACATCGTAATTCGCCATAACGCAACCTTTCAAAATACAGCCCTGAAAGCCAGAAACCACCACGCGGGCTTAAACCGTGGGGTTCGGTAATATTTTCGCCGTACGAACCGCTCGTACCACGAAGAGGTCGGGAATCCTGATATCGGTTTCGGGGGCCCGCCAATGCCGCGCGGGCAGACCATGCCACCGTGTCTGGCTGAAACCCGCTTCGGTCAGCCACTGGCGTATCTGCTCGGGAGTGAAGCCCAGACACCGATGGCCCATCTTTTGCATAAAAAACTTTTCTTCGTGGGGCTGCAAATCCACCACAATTAAGACCCCGTTAGGTTTCAAGGCTCGCGCTGCCTGACGCAGTGCCAGCAATGGATCCGCCACATGGACCAACACCAACTGCACTAAGGCTACATCCAATGAGGCATCTTCGATGGGCAAATGGTCCAAACTCCCCCGCCGCACTTCAACATTGGTCAGGCCTTCGGCGTGCACCCGCTGCTGGGTCGCCAACAACATATCTTCGGCAATTTCCACCGCGATTATCTTGTTTACGTGAGGCGCCAGAATGGGCAGCATCAGCCCTGTCCCGGTACCCAAATCCCCTACCACCCACGCTGGATTCCAGCCGGCCACCATGGCTTCAATATGAAACGTCTCGCCAAACCAGGCAGCGCGAATCTGTTCCCATTCCGGAGCCGGGGTGACGAAGGTTCGTTGTTTATTCGCTTCGCGCCGCCGGATAATGGTGATCAACCGTGCGGCATCATGGCGTGCGGCAGGATCATCGTGCATTGCGCTGGTAGCCAGGTCCAGTAACGTCTTCACCGCCGCCTGTTGGCTGGCCTCCCCCAACCGGTACATCATCGCCGTACCATCCGGTCGAATCGCCACCAATTGCCATTCCGCCAACGTCTTGAGATGACGGCTGACGGTGGACTGGGGCAATTTTAAGATGTCGCAGATTTCGCCCACGCTCAATTCCGCTGGCGGTAGTTGCAGCAGCGCTAGAATACGCTGGCGTACCGGGTCGGCAAAGGCCTTGAGCAGGTCCACCCAGGCATGGGTAATTCCCGCTTTGCGTACCGCTGAAGTTGGCAAATATCCGTTCATCCGGATACAATGATAAAGATACTGCTGGCTAGAATCAAGCCAGAATAGAAATGGAGTGTAAAAAGTGTTGTATCCATTGAAGTTTGAGCCCGTATTCCAGCAACGCATTTGGGGTGGCCAGCAACTACATTCCCTGCTCCAAAAGCCCGTTCCTCACGACTGGCGGCAGAAGCCCGTGGGCGAATCATGGGAATTGGCCGATCTCCCCCCCGGCACGATTAAAAGTGACTCACAGGGTGGCGCCACTGACGGCAGCCTCAGCAGCATTGTGACCAATGGCCCCCATAAAGGTAAAACACTCCGGGCGTTGCTTGAATCCCTAGCCCCCCCGGCCGGAACGGATGCGCCCCATCCGATTATGGGCCACGCACCTTTATCCCACGGCCGTTTCCCGCTACTGATTAAGTTTCTGGATGCTCAGCAGGATTTAAGCGTCCAAGTACATCCCGATGAAGCCTACTGTGCCACCCACCCCGGTGCCCACTTGAAGAGCGAAGCGTGGTACATCATGCACGCCCAGCCGGGAGCGCGGATATACAAGGGTCTCAAGCCTGGGGTCACCAAGGAACAATTCCAAGTGGCCATGGCCGCAGGCGAAGTGGAACCACTGCTCCAGAGCATCAAAGTCAAAGCCGGTGATTGTCATTATCTGCGTTCTGGCACGGTCCATGCGCTCGGGGCCGGCATTCTGGCCGCCGAAGTGCAGACGCCCAGCGACACCACGTTCCGGGTTTTCGACTTCAATCGCTTGGGCGCAGACGGCAAACCCCGGGCGTTGCATATGGAGCAAGCTCTGGAGTGCATCAACTTTACCGGTGCCACCACCAGTGACGGCGGACAGCGCAGCCATATTGCCGGGGTCTTTACCACCGTCAGTCGCTTGGTGACCTGCCCTTATTTCACCTTGGAACGGGTACGGATGGTGGAGTCGTATCAGCAGGATATCCCCTATGCCGAACCGGTGGTCTGGATGGTCTTGTCAGGGCAGGGCGTGATTGAATGTGAAGGCCACGGCCCAACGGCGTTCACCGCCGGTGACACCATACTTATTCCCGCGGGTATTCGCGGCGCTAAAGTTAAGATTATCGCCGAAGCCTGCTGGCTCGAAGCCAAGCTGCCCGGCGGCGCGGTAGAACCGAACTGAATCTCATGTAAAGGTGAATGATCATGGCCGTACGCTTACAAAAATACATGGCCGATTGTGGCGTTGCCAGCCGGCGCGAATGTGAAGACATGATCCGTCTGGGCCGGGTTAAGGTCAACGGTTCGGTGGTGACCACTCTGCCGGTGTTGATCACACCGGAAAAGGATCGCGTCACTCTGGATGAAGCGGAGCTGGAGAATCTCAAACCGGAAAAACTGGTCTATTTACTGGTTAACAAACCCAAGGGCATTCTGGTCACCCGCGCCGACCCCGAGGATCGTAAAACCATTTACGAATTGCTCAAGGGCATTCCGCAACGCGTGTTCCCGGTGGGCCGTCTGGATATGGATTCCCGCGGGTTGTTGATCATGACCAATGATGGCGAACTGTCCAATCGGCTGACCCATCCGCGTTATGGCGTATCGAAAACATATGTTGTATCGGTGGAAGGACGCATCGGGGAAGCCGGGGTTGAACAGTTGAAAAAGGGGATTTGGCTGGCCCCAAAGCATGGCAAAGGCGCGGCCAATCGAACCGAAGGTTTCAAGGTCAAGATTCTCGGTCGTGAAGCCGGCCTGACCTTGCTGCAGATCAAATTAACCGAGAGTCGTAATGCTGAGATTCGCCGCGTACTGGCCAATCTGGGCTATCGCGTGCGCGATATCAACCGCGTTACGCTGGCCGAACGGCTCCATCTGGGGGCGATCAAGCCCGGCCAGTACCGCGAATTAACCACCACGGAGGTGGCCTGGTTGTACAACGTCACCTCACCGCAATACCGCAACGCTCAAACCGAGGCGACCCAGACCTGGTATGAACAGAAAGAAATGGACAAGGAACGCCGACGGCTGGAAAGTCCCAACCCGGAAGCTGTGGCCAGCCCGGCCAAGCCCAAGAAATATGCCCCGCCGCAGGCCCGCAGCCGTACGGGACAAGCCGTCACCGTGATCCGTAAAGCCCCCGGCCGTGATGAAGCGCGCGGCCCAGCGCGTGACGCGGAACGCAGACTGGAACGGGAACCAAGTCGTGATTCCGTTCGTGGTCCAGCGCGTGATTCGGCTCGTGGCCCCACCCGGGGTCCCACACGTCGTCCGTTCGCACGTAACGCCCCCGGCCACAAGCCTTATGGTGGCTCAAATAATCGCCGTCCGTCCCGAGGAGCCTAATTGTCCATGATCAAACCCCCGCATACTGTCGCCGAAATTGCCCAGTGGTTGGCCCCGGAATTCAGCCAGCCCATGCGGCAAAATCCTTTTCTGGACCTGCTTAAAACCAAAGTCGTGGTTTTTGATGGCGGAATGGGCACGCAAATCTTCGCCCGCAATCTCACGCTGGCGGATTTCTGGGATAAAGAAAACTGCACCGATGTACTCGTGCTATCGCGCCCGGATGTCATCACTGACATCCATGCCGATTACTATGCGGCCGGTGCGGATATTGTGGAGACCGACACCTTTGGTGCCTCACCGCTGGTACTGGCCGAGTTTGGCCTGGCGGACCGTTGTTTCGAGCTGAATGTGCAGGCGGTGCAGTTGGCCCGCAATGCCGCCGCACGCTTCACAGATGGCAAGCCCCGCTTTGTGGCTGGTTCCATGGGCCCAGGGACCAAAAGCCCGACGCTGGGACAAATCAGTTTTGAGGCCATGCACGCGTCCTACTATGAACAGGCCAGAGGTCTACTTACCGGCGGGGTGGATGTCCTGCTGGTGGAAACCTGTTTTGACCTGCTGCAAGCCAAAATTGCCACCATCGCCTGCTTGGATGCAATGCGCGAACTGCGCCGCCGTGTACCGCTGATGGTCCAAGTGACCATGGAAACCACCGGCACGATGCTGCTGGGTACGGAAATGACCTCGGCCATCACCACGCTGGAGGCGCTGCCCATTGATGTATTGGGCATGAACTGTGCCACGGGTCCGGAACTGATGCGCGGTCATGTGGAAGTCCTGCATCAGCAATCTACCCGCTACACCTCCGTACAACCCAATGCCGGTCTGCCGGTACTGCATGATGGGCAAACCCACTTTCCGCTAACCCCGGCGGAACTCGCTAAAGCCCACGTGGAATTTGTGCAGCGTTTCGGCGTGAGTATTGTCGGCGGTTGCTGTGGTACCACACCCGCGCACATCCGCGCGGTAGCCGATGCCGTGGCCACACTAAAACCCGCACCCCGGCCCCTGTTACATGCGGTGCTTACTCCGGCTCAAGCCAGCATTAGCTGCTTGTATGGCACGGTGAGCGCACGCCAAGAACTATCTCTGCTGAATGTGGGCGAACGGACCAATACCAATGGTTCCAAGAAATTCCGCGAGGCTATGCTGGCCGGGGACTGGGATACTCTGGTGACCATGGGCAAGGAGCAAGTCCGCGAAGGCGCCCATTGCGTGGACGTTTGTGTGGACTATGTCGGCCGTGATGGCGTGCCCGATATGCGTGCGGTGGTGACCCGGTTTGCCAAAGAAGTCGCCCTGCCGCTGATGATTGATTCCACCCAGTTGGATGTCATCGAAGCCGGACTGCAATGCTGCCCGGGCAAAGCCATCGTCAATTCCATCAACTTGGAAGATGGCGAAGAGAAACTCGCCCAGATGGCCGTATTGCTGCGCCGTTACGGTGCGGCCGTGGTTGCCGGAACGATTGATGAAGACAAAGAAGAGGCAATGGCCAAAACCGCCGACCGCAAGGTGGCAGTTGCCCAGCGACTCTATGATCTGCTAGTCAACAAATATGGTGTCCCCCCTTCCGACATCTATTTTGATCCCCTGATTTTCCCCATCGTCACCGGTCAGGACGAAGTCCGGCAACTCGCCTTGGAAACCATCTCGGGGATCCGGCGTATCCATGAAGCACTGTCTCTGTGCCATACCACATTAGGTTTGTCGAATGTGTCCTTTGGTCTGAAACCCTATGCCCGGATGGTGCTGAATTCGGCGTTCTATCAGGAATGCGTGGCCGCCGGACTTACCAGTGCGATTGTGCATGCCTCTAAAATTCTGCCTAAGAATAAAATAGATCCCGAGCATTATCAGTGGGCGCTCGATCTGATCTACGACCGCAGTCGTGCGGACTATCACCCGCTGGGACTACTCTCCACGCTGGGCGCTCCGGCCCGTGACGAAAGCGCCACGATTGCCAACCTGCCCCTCGAGGAACGGCTGCGGCGTCACATCATTGATGGCGAGAAGCAACACCTCACCGCGCATCTCCAGGAAGCCATGACCCGGTATGCCCCGCTGGATATCATCAACAACCACCTGCTGGAAGGCATGAAAACCGTCGGCGAATTATTTGGTTCGGGCCAGATGCAACTACCCTTCGTGCTTCAGTCCGCGGAAGTGATGAAGGCCGCCGTGGCGTATCTGGAAACATTCATGGAGAAGAAAGCCTCCTCCACCCGCGGCACACTGGTGCTCGCGACCGTGAAAGGTGATGTCCACGACATCGGTAAGAATCTGGTGGATATCATCCTCTCCAACAATGGCTACAAAGTAATCAATCTGGGTATCAAACAACCCATTGAACAGATTGTGACGGCCTGGCGCGAACATCAGGCGGATGCCATCGGTCTGTCGGGGCTGCTGGTAAAATCCACTCTGGTCATGCGTGATAATCTGCTGGAATTAAACCGTCAGGGCATCACCGTACCGGTGATCCTCGGGGGTGCCGCGCTGACGCGTGGGTATGTCCAAAAAGACCTGCGGGCACAGTACCAGGGGACACTGTTCTATGGCAAAGACGCCTTT
This sequence comes from Phycisphaerae bacterium, assembly GCA_037139555.1. GTDB lineage: Bacteria > Planctomycetota > Phycisphaerae > WQYP01 > WQYP01 > JBAXGE01. The sequence goes on along the minus strand of JBAXGE010000002.1, from coordinate 13,944 downwards.
GAAGGGCTAAAAGCCATGGATTACATCACCACCGGGCGGGCGGCAGACCTGGTAACCGAGACGAATCGGGTCAGTGATGAACAGGATGCCAAACGATGCCCTGCCGGGGTCGTAACCGCCCCCACTGCGTCCAAGATCATTAATACCACCCGCTCCTCTGATATTTTCCCCGATGCCGCCATCCCTGCCCTGCCGTTTTACGGCAGTCGCGTGGTGGATAATATCGCCGTGGATGCCGTCTGGCCGTATATGGATGAAATCGCTCTGTTCCGGGGGCAGTGGCAGCTCAACCGGGGTAACAAAGAACGCGATGACTACCGCGAATGGTTGGAAGCAACCGCCCGGCCCATCTATAACCGTATCAAGGCCCAGTGTCGTGAACTCAACATCTTGCGCCCGCGCCTGGTCTACGGGTATTTCCCTTGTCAGTCCGAGGGCAACGACCTGATTATTTATCAGGATGATGCCAAGACCGAGCGTTTACGTTTCACCTTCCCCCGGCAGTCGGATCGCAAGCTCTGGTGCCTGGCGGATTTCTTCGCCGCCAAAGCCACCGGCCGGATGGATGTAGTGGCCTTCCAATGCGTCACCGTGGGCGAAGAAATCTCACGCCACGAGAAGAAACTCTTTGATAACAATGATTTCACGGAATATCTCTATATGCACGGCATCGGCGTACAGACTGCCGAAGCGCTGGCTGAAATGTGGCACAAACGCATCCGACAGGAACTGGGCATCGCCATCGAAGATGGTCCCGATATGCGGGATTTATTTGCCTGCCGGTATCTGGGGTGTCGTTATAGCTTTGGTTATCCCGCCTGTCCGGATTTGTCCGATGAGGTGAAACTCTTCGCGCTGCTGGATCCCGCCCGGATTGGGTGCACACTGAGTGAAAATTGGCAGATCGTACCGGAGCAAGCTACCTCGGCATTGATTGCCCATCATGCGCAGGCAAAATATTTTAACGCCGACTAATCGCCCTTAACCCCGCATGAAATGCCAATATGCGGCCAAAAACGGGGCGCCGACCCAGTGGCAATACAGGCATGCAAAACCCAGCCACGGCCCGTAGGGCAGAATGCGGCTTTGGCCGGAGAGTGCTTGGACCAACGCCCAGGCCAATCCCAGAAACGGCGCCACAAAGAACCCCAGTACCACGGTAGACACACCCAGTACCGCCCCCACACCGGCCATCAGATGCACATCACCCATACCCATAGCCTGTCGCCCAAAAGCCATGCTGCCGGCAATACGGATTGCCCATACCAATCCGCCCCCGACCAACAGGCCATAACTCACCCCCAAAAGATGCGCCACAATCGCATGCTGTGGGAGTGTGATCGGCAGATACAGTCCAATTAACGCACCCACTACCGGTATGGTCAAAAAGTACATTTCTTTCAGTAACTCGCTGCGGACATCACCGGCGGAGATTTCTTCTTCAATTTCCTGGCTCAAGTCATCCGGTGCCACCTTGCAGGCCAATATCCCCACCACAAACAGTAGCAACCCTACCGTTAGCCACAACACCGAAAACCCTTGGTTGCCCAACCAAAAACTGCCCCCAATACCCGCCATCAATAGGCCAACCATGGTCCAAACCGGCCAGCGGCCGGTAGCTACCGGCAAAGGCGTGGGACCTTCGGTATGAGCTTGTGGCGGGGTCTCTTGGGTAGTGACCGCGGCCGGGGCCTCCATCGGAAAACTACGCGGCAGGATTTTCTTCCAGAGCAGTAAATTTGCCACCCCCAAGCCAACCATTGCACCTACAACGGCATTGGCCAAGGGTTGGTCGGGACGTAAGCTGGGCATCGTCGGAAAATGCAACCAAGGTACAACTGCAAAGACCAGCGCCAAGATGATCATAAAGATTGGCATCCCCATCGGGATGATAAACCAATCCATATCAATCCCCGAAGCTGCCAACACCACGGCGGAAAACAACAGCAAATAAGCCAACCCCGGCCAGGCGACCGTCGGCCACAACAGACACAAATCCCATCCCCCCATGAAACTACCCCAGGCCAAACCCGCAAACACAATCCCTACGCTCAATTCCACGAGTGGATAGCGGATGGAAATGGGCGCCTGACAATTACTGCACTTGGTCCCTAAACGCAGCCAAGATAATACCGGAATATTTTCATACCACTTGATCTCATGCAGACAATGCGGGCAATGCGAAGGCGGCCACGACAGCGTCATCGGCCGTTTCTTGCCCTTGAAGGTAACCTCCTGTTGGGCGTAAGGGGTACGCCATATGACCACATTCAGGAACGAGCCCACACAGAGCCCCACCACGAAAATCCACGCCATGACGATATAGAAATATACATCCATGGCCGGATTATCCACTACTACCGCGCAAAAATAAACACGCCCGGGAAAACTCCCGGGCGTGCGTGGTCATCGAGCTTATTCCAATTCAGCCACTGCCGCTAAAACCTCGGTATGGTGCTCATCCACTTTGACCTTGGGGGAAATCTTGGCCAGATTCCCCTTACTGTCAATGAGGAACGTCGTGCGTTCAACACCCATATAGGTCTTGCCGTACATGCTCTTTTCTTTCCATACCCCATATGCCTCTGCCAGGGCATGGTCCACATCGGCCAGGAGCGGGAAATTAAGCCCGAATTTGGCACTAAATTTGGCATGGCTGGCCACATCGTCCGGTGAGACCCCCAATACCACGGCTCCGGCTTTCTTCAAATCCCCAATGGCATCGCGAAAATTGCAGGCTTCCTTGGTGCATCCCGGCGTGTCATCCTTGGGGTAAAAATACAGGACCACTTTCTTGCCCTTCAGGTTTTTCAGGGCAATGGACTCCCCGGTAGTAGATGCTAAGTCGAATAATGGGGCGGGTTTACCTACTTCCAAAGCCATATGTAATCTCCTCGAAATAGTGTTCCTTGTTACCAGCAGACACCTTATCATAGGCGTACCCAGATCGAATGGACGAAGATGTTGTTCGTAATTCTGAAAAGTGGGTAAAATAGGAAAGAATGGTGCGTCTATGGCAACGATCATGCATAAGTAAATAGGACGGGTACATCGTTGATGGCGAAGCCCAAGATTAGACCAGCTCAGATCGCCCATGAGTCTGCGGCCGACGAACTACCCCAGTTGGTTAGCGCCACGGGTGAAGTACTGCCCCGGACCTCCCACGAGGCCATGCGCATGCATGGGGGTTGGTTACGCGCTATTGCCATCGCGCGATTGAAGAGTACCGAAGGGGCCGACGATGTCATGCAGGAGGTAGCCATCGCGGCGATGCGGAATTGGAGCACACTTTCCAGTCCCGACAAAGCCAAACCTTGGTTGTACCGCCTGACCGTACGTGCCGCACTGATGTATCGGCGAACGATTGGTCGGGCCAAGAAGCGTATCGTCGAAGCCCAAGGCATGCACCGACTGCGTTTCGGGGCTACCGGCGGGACCGAGACCAGCCGTGACCCGCTGACCAACCTACTCCGCAGCGAACGATGTGCCCAGCTACGCGAAGCGATCACGCTGTTACCGTCCAAAGAAGTCGAAATGCTTATTTTGAAGCATGTAGAGGATGCGAGTTATCAGGACATTGCCCAGCGGATGGGCGTCACCGTCGGAGTCGTGCAGATGCGTCTGTTTCGGGCCCGGCAAAAGTTACGCGATATTATGCTGAATCAGTATGGATCGGAGGAATGATGCTTAAAAACACACCCAACCCGGAACTGGAAGTCCAATTGGACATGCTGGTAGACGATGAACTGCCCGACCCGAATCGGGTACAGATACTGCGTCAGTTGGACGCCGTACCCACCGGTTGGCGAATGTTGGCACTACGTTTTCTGGAACGTCAGGTTGAGCACAAGGTATTTCACAACTACGAAGCCACCACGCAACAACCTGTCTACCCGGAGACGACGCAGACTGCATCATTGTCATTCCCTGCCCCCAAACATCGCTATTTCCGTCATGCGGCTGGTCTGGGGATCATACTTTTGTTGGGTGCCGGACTTTGGCTCAATCTCAAACAGCCCCAAACCGTTACCCCGCAGAATCAAACGGCACAGTCCACGGTCAATATTATTCTGCCTGGCTCGCTCAATGGCGGCACCGCGACCATTAAGGTTCCGGTGCAGGTTGGCAGTAGTACCCTCTCCCGAATCTCGGCCAATGAAGCCCCCGGCGACAATCAGCAGTTGTTGATCGTAGCCGATGATAACGATCATATTATCGCGTTGCCGGTGGTTGCCTTGGGGCCGACGATTTATTAAGCACTGGATTTCGATGCAACAATGGCGTGTCATCCTCGCGGCTGGTTTATTGGCTCTGGTGGCCTTATCCGCCGGAGCAGTGGACACAACCACAACCAAACCCGCATTGGTAAACCCCGCCACCCAGCAATACTGGCTCGGGCTGACGGTGGAAAATATCCCCCCTACCATGGCGAAATTGCTCAAACTCGCAGATGGCCAGGGATTGTTGGTGGATCGCATCATGCCGGATTCGCCGGCCCAGCAAGCCGGCCTGCTCAAAGGCGATCTGTTGATCACGTTTAACGGCACCCCATTGACTAATCACATTCAACTGGCCGACTGCTCACGGCCCGCGCTGGTGGGTAAAGCCTTGCAGGTCACACCCATCCAAATTGAGCTGATCCGCGCTGGGGAACGTAGCAGCCTCACTATCACGCCCGCGCCGCGGCCTGAGGCGTTTGTGGTGCAAGGGAATGCACGGGCGTTTCAACCGATAACCACCACCAATCCCACTGGCAGCGATGTGGTCAACCGCGTGGCTCTGCCCAATGGTGGCACGCTGGATGTCGGCCCCGGCTATCGGGTGGATCTAACCGCCGATCCCGCCGTTAAACGCGAACTGGTCCGCCAGTTACGCAGCGGACAACCCATCCTGATCTCCCAGCAAACCGATGCCCAAGGCAATGTCCGCCGGACGATTACCTTTAATAATCAGACCTACACGGTGACCAAAGACAAACTCTCTTCTATCCCCGAATCCATCCGTCCCCTGGCGGAACAGATGCTGGAACATGCTTCCCCAACGGATAACTCCGAGCAAAACTTGGAAGAAACCATCCGCCAGCAGCAGGTACAATTGGAAAAGCTCAAACGTGAGCTTGAAGAAGCCCGCAAGCTCCGCCGCGCTACCACCCAACCCAAATAACTGACCGCATAATTAAACAGGGACCATAGACAACTGAACCTATGATCCCCAGCTTATTCACGCTGCATGAGTCCCTGTTATTACACTTCCGGCTGTTTTAGTACCGCACCAGTATCCGCGCTGGTGACCATGCTGGCGTACCGCGCCAAATAGCCATAGGTGATCTTGCCCGCAGGACGTTTCCAAGTGGTTTTACGCCGGGTCAACTCCGCTTCCGACACTTTGAGTTCCAGCGTGCGATTGGGAATATCAATATTGATGATATCTCCGGGCAGCACCAGCGCAATGGGCCCACCGGCCGCAGCCTCGGGACTTACATGCCCGATCGAACCACCGCGGGTTGCTCCGCTGAAGCGGCCATCGGTAATCAGGGCCACGGTTTCCCCCAACCCCTGACCGGCAATCGCGGCCGTGGGCGAGAGCATTTCCTGCATGCCCGGTCCACCGCGCGGACCTTCGTAGCGAATAATGACCACATCGCCAGCTTTCACCTTACCGGCGAGAATCCCATCCATGGCCTCTTCCTGACTTTCGAAGATGACGGCCGGACCGGAGAAAGTCATCATGGCCGGAGCCACGCCTGCGGCCTTGATCACCGCGCCGCAGGGAGCCAAATTCCCGAACAAAATCGCCAGACCGCCCTGCTGCGAATGGGCCTTGTCCAAGGGCCGAATGACATCGGCATCCAACACTTGTGCATCGGCGATATTTTCGCCCAAGGTCTTACCGGTAGCCGTGATGCACTCGGTGTGTAGTACCCCGGGCTTACCGCTGATCACTTTTAATATTGCCCCAATCCCGCCAGCCCGGTCAACATCTTCCATGTGATAGGTACCACTGGGGGCAACTTTGCAGATATGCGGCACCCGGGCGGCGACTTCATTCAGATGACGCAGATCAAACGGACAACCCGCTTCGATGGCCACTGCCAGGGTATGTAATACGGTATTGGTCGAGCCGCCCATCGCCATATCCAACGCGAAGGCATTCTCGAACGCCTCCCGGGTCAGAATATCGCGGGGCTTGATATCTCGGCGGATCAATTCAACAATCGCCTTGCCCGCCCGCATAAACAGTTCGTCACGCCGCGGATCGGTGGCCAGTATCGAACCATTCCCCGGAAGCGCCAGCCCCAGGGCTTCGCACAGACAGTTCATGCTGTTGGCCGTGAACATACCACTGCAACTACCACAGGTCGGACAGGCATTACGTTCGAGTTCATCCAACTGTTGAAGTGTAATGCGTCCGTTAGACTGGGCTCCGACGCCTTCGAACACACTGGCCAGATCAATCGCCTTGCCGGTGGAAGGCAACTTGCCCGCCTTCATCGGTCCGCCGGAAACAAATACGGTTGGCACATTCACCCGGGCCGCGGCCATCATCATGCCGGGCACGATCTTGTCGCAATTGGGGATACATACCATGCCGTCAAAACAATGGGCACGCAGCATGGTCTCAACGCAGTCCGCGATCAGTTCACGGCTGGCCAAGGAATACTTCATGCCGGTATGTCCCATGGCGATACCATCATCCACGCCGATGGTATTAAATTCAAAAGGCACCCCACCAGCCGCGCGAACTGCGGCACGGACCTTGCGGCCCACCACATCCAAATGCACATGGCCCGGAATGATTTGCACGAACGAGTTCGCTATTGCGACAAAGGGCTTATCCCAATCCGAATCATCTTGAATTACGCCGGTCGCCCGCAGCAAAGAACGATGGGGAGCTCGGATTGCCCCCTTCTTGATCATGTCAGAAATCGCCATAACAACTCCTTCGCGTAACGCGTAAAAGATTGATTCTATACCCAAAAGCCGATAATCCCAAGTATCTTAGGCCAAAGGGTTTGACAGCACCAGTTAAAGCCGTGAAACTGTGCATTACTCCTGTGCTTGCACTGCAAGCTAGAAAGCCTGTTTGCTATGTCCATTCGAGTTTTGTGTCTGGGCGACATTGTTGGCAAACCCGGACGTCACGCTGTAGCGGAATGGGTCCCCAAACTGACCCGCGAATATGAACTTGATCTGGTGATCGCCAATGCCGAAAACTCGGCTGGCGGCTCTGGATTGACCCCCACCCTGTTTGAAAAAATCCGGGCCAGCGGGGTGGATGTCTGTACGCTGGGGGATCATACCTATCGCAAGAAGGATATTTTTGCCACGCTGGAGCAATCCGACCGCCTGATCCGTCCCGGTAATTTCCCACCCGGCGCGATTGGCAAGGGTTGGACCATCATCAAGACCCGTTCGGGCCTCAATATTGGCATTATGCAGGTGATTGGTCGTAACAACATCAATCTGGCCGCCGATGATCCGTTCCGGGCAATGGACCGCATGCTGCTGGAGATGCCGCGCGACCTGACGCTGCGAATTGTAGATTTCCACGCCGAGCAGACCAGCGAAAAAGTGGCCATGGGCTGGTATCTCGATGGTCGTGTGTCCGCGGTAGTGGGCACGCATACCCATGTACCCACCGCCGACCAGCGGGTGCTGGCCAAGGGTACGGCCTACGTTTCGGACTTGGGCATGTGTGGTCCGTGGGATAGCATCCTAGGACGCCGGACTGATCGTGTGCTCAAGCACATGCTGACCTCCATGCCGACCATGTTTGATGTGGCCTTGGGCCATCCGCGGTTAAGTGGCGTCATTTTGACGTTGGATCCAGCCACCGGCAAGGCTTTGGCGATAGAACGGTGTGACCGCGATGCCAGCGCCATCCCGGATGCGTATGACAGCGACGACCACCGGCGCGATTTGGGTGATTAAGTTAGCTTGGGTCAACCAGCAAAGCCCGATAATAGGCAATCGTGCGCATCAAACCTTCCTGACGGGAAACCTGCGGGGACCAATTGAGCAGTTTGCGGGCCAGTGTGATATCCGGGCAGCGCTGCTTGGGATCATCGGGCGGTAATTCGGTGTGGCGGATTCTTGATTTAGACCCGGTGAGGGCGATGATTTCTCTGGCCAGTTCCAGCATGGTAACTTCATCGGGATTACCGATATTCACCGGCAAGTGATAATTGGGACACTCCATCAGGGCCATCAAGCCACGTATTTCATCAGCCACATAGCAGAGCGAACGGGTCTGACGGCCATCCCCCTGTACGGTGAGAGGTTCATTCCGCAGGGCTTGGGCAATGAATGTCACCACCACCCGGCCATCATTTACCGCCAGGCGTGGGCCATAGGTATTAAAGATACGCACAATGCGTGTGTCCACCCCCTGTTCGCGGTGGTACGCCATGGCGGCGGCTTCCATGAAACGTTTGGCTTCATCATACATGGACCGCATGCCCACGGGATTGACGTGGCCCCAATAGGTTTCACGCTGGGGGTGTTCGCTGGGATCACCGTAAGCCTCCGAAGTGGAGGCGACCAGAATTCTGGCCCCGGCCCGCTGGGCCAGTTCCAACAAATTCATTGTGCCCAGAGTATTCACCTTGAGCGTCACCACCTGATGCCGTACATAGCCGGTGGGCGAAGCGGGCGAAGCCATATGATAAATACGCTGGAAGTTTTGCTGGGTTAAGGCTTCGGGTAAGGGTTCGGTCAGGTCGCAATTAAGCAGTGTAAATGCCGGATGGTTGCGCAAGCCGTCCAGATTGCTGTTCGACCCGGTGATAAGATTATCCGCTCCCACCACCGTGTGACCTTGCGCCACCAGTTGTTCCGATAAATGCGATCCCAAAAAACCTGCCGCACCGGTGACGAGGATATGCATGGGAAAGCCTCGGTTAGTTTTGCCTGGGGCATCAATCAAAGAAACGATAGCGCACGATTTGAAACAAGGCGGAAACGCCATCCATGGCGCCGATTTTCTTGCCCTCTTCGTAGGTACGCCCCGCGTAGGACACGCCGGTTTCATATACCCGCAACTTCTTGCCATTCAGACGTAAACGCGCTACCTTGGCCGTCAGTTCCGGCTCAACGCCAAAACGCGGCGAACTGATTTTGATCTGGTCAATCACCGGTCGGGTGAACACTTTGTAGCATACTTCCATATCGGACAAATTCAGGTTGGTCAGCATATTGGAGGTGGAGGTTAGAATCTTATTGGCCACCTGATGCCAGAAATACATCACGCGGTGCGGTTCGCCGATGAAACGCGAGCCAAACACTACATCGGCCTTACCGTCCAGAATCGGCTGGAGCAGTTTGGGATAGTCGGACGGATCATACTCAAAGTCCGCATCCTGAATAATAACCAAATCACCTTTGACCAGCGTAAAACCGTCCCGTAGCGCGGCCCCTTTGCCTTCATTGACGGTTTTATTTTTCAACTGGAAGGACACTTCAGGAAAAAAACCGGGAATCTGCTGCATGATTTCCCAGGTACGGTCTTTGGACGCATCGTTGACCAGGATGATTTCACGCTGCAACCCGCCGGGCAGCGGCTGCTCGACTACGTGCTTGATCACGGCGGTCAGATAACGCTCTTCGTTATAAACCGGGATCACGATCGAGAGCAGGCGAAATTGTGGCTTCACAGGCTGCGCCAGGAGTAAAGCACTGGGAATGTTGGGGTGCAATTCGGTCATGGTCACTTATCCTAAAGCAAAGCGGTAATCGTAAGCCCAGTATTCCAACCGATTTAAGTGCAAACGGCAACTCTACGGTGCTTAATTGTTGGACTAAAAACGAGTATAATGAGTGCATGTTAATGACCGAGCGAAAAATCATCCGACTGCAATCTTGGCCTGACCCCATCCTGCAGGAGCAATTGGAGGAGATGGGCTTTTTCCGGGATGATCCACTCGGATTGTGGGTCCGGTACTGCGATGCCAATGAGTTGGAATATCTGGTGGCTTGGCTGAAAAAGCGTCACATCACCGGGCATGTTACCACGGCCTCGGGACGCGGGCAGCTTACGCGTCTGCCCCGGCTGAGCGCCAATCTGATGTTGCGTAAAGGCGGGAGCCCAAATCATTGCAGTTTATGTGGCACCAAACAAGTCCCCTGTTATATGTGGGTTGAGGGGGATGACACCGATTCCATCTACTACCCGGGGGCACGTCATTTTTACTTGTGCGGGGTGTGCGTCCAGAAATTCCTGCTACCTCATCCCCGGCTGTATACGCTGGCGCAAGAAAAGCTGTAAGCAGCCATGCTACGTTAATATGTCAAGGGTAAATTGCACCGGCCGCAGGTCAGCGGATCGCTTCCAATCCATCCACAATCACACCTGCGGTAACCGTGCCGGGCTGCGTGGTCACACCCTGGTTGGCAACGCCGACCCGAACCGCGTTTTCCGGTGGATTGGGATCCAACGCGATACGCACGCTGGCCGATACCGCATTGGGCTGCTCTACGATCACTTCAACCCGACCTGCGGCCTGCGGTTGATTTAAATTGACAGCCACCTGCTGGGTTGAATTATTGGCGGGCACGTTTTTGGCGACGCCACCATGCGAGTCAATCGGCTGCATCCAGAAATTCCATGAAGCCGCGGTCCCCACTACTAGCACCACGCTGGCCGCGACCGCCCAACGTACCTTCAGCCACTTTTCGCGATAGACCGAATTTGACTTGGCAACATCCAGATCGGCAAGTTTGTTGGCTAGATTGCGGTCGAAATCGTCCCAGTTGATCATGGGAATGCGATTGCCCCAATCCTGCAGGACGTCTTGGATTTCTTTTTGGTGTTGAAAACAGAGCGCGGCCTGAGCATCCGTGTGTAGCAGGTGCTCGACCTGTTTGCGGGCATCAGCGTCCAACGTGTTGTCCACGTACTGACTGATCAGAAATTCTAGGTGTTCGCGATTTTCCATCACACTCTTTCACGGGGACCAACGTCCCGGTAATCACGGTATCAGTCTTCCACATGTTCCGCCAGCAGAACGCGTAGCGTCTTGCGGGCCTGAAACACATGCCATTTAACCATCTCAACTGAACAATCTAGCGTCTCGGCCACATCGCGCTGCGACATCTCTTCGATGGCGAACAACACAAGCGCCAACCGTTGCTTCTCCGGCAGAGCATTCAACGCCTGCTGGATCGCATCGCCCAATTCCGCCGAAGCCATAATTCGCTCCGGCTGGATGGGTCCCAACTCGGGCAACGAACTGCGGATATCATCACCATCGGGCTGGGACGTCTGCTCGATAGACGTCGCCTTCCGCAACTGCCTTGACCGCCGATAGTTCAGCGACAAGTTGGTCACAATCCGCATCAACCAAGGACCAAACCGCTGGGCCTGATTCAACTGCCCCAGGCTACTATATGCCTTGAGCAACGCTTCCTGCACCAATTCGGCGGCATCATGGCTATTGCCCAGCAATCTGATCGCAACCCCGGCGCATTGCCGTTGATAACGCTGCGCCAGTTTGCCGAAAGCAACCCGATCACCAACCTTGGCCGCTTCAACCAACTGCAACTCTTCCACTCCCTCGGGAGCAGAGGTCAACGCCCCCAGAGGCAAACTGCCTTGGGGACCAGGCGGAAAGTTATCCGTCAGATGTTGAGCCATCGCTTAAGACACTCGCACCAGTCGCTGGTTAGAAAAAAAGTTAAATTCCCGTCTACTGCAACACCCTTGATTGTACCACAAAGGTATTGCCCTTTATTTCGCTGACCCGGCGTTGGCCAGATTCGCCAATGTTTCACCTGCATAGTCCAGCGCCGAATCCATATCTAACATACTGTCATTCAATAACTTACGTCCTAATTCGCGTATGCGTTCCTGAGTAGCGGCGTCATTGATGTACTCCACGGGACTTTTGCCGTCTACCCGCGCTATTAGTAACGCGCCAAGTAGCTGTCCACCCCGCAAGGCCACCCGCTGAGATAATCCGGCGGAGGCAACTTGGCAGTAAGATCGCCAGAACGCATCTGCCGCAATTACGTAACCACGCCAAGCTTTGGGGCGATGAAAAGCCTTGAGCAATAAATGGTTGATCAGCGACGCCACATCAAAGGCCGGATGGCTGTAGAACACGACCTCGAAGTCCAGAAGCATGATCCGGTCCACAGCGAGAGGCTTATCTGGCTCTGTGGCGGCTTCGGGCACGACGAAAATATTCTTGGGCGTATAATCCCCATGAATCAGGCATAGCTGCTCAGTGAGTAGCATCGTTTCCAACGCCTGAAATTGGGCGGTCAAATCAGGATGCCTTAGCGCGGCGGTACGCAGATAGGCATCAACGCGTTGTTGGATAAAGAGTCTGGGGTTGCCGTACCGGCTCAACAACTCGGGACGCTGGGTGGTGCTGGTATGGAGCATCGCCAGAATCAACCCCGCTTCTTCCGCGGCTTGTCGGGGACAGATGCCATCCAGCAGTAGCTTTTTCCAGATAATCGCGTCGCTGGGGGCGGCCGTCATAGCCAGAATATTGTTGGCTTCATCCCACCAGAGAGGCTGGGGCAGACTGCCAGCCGGCAATATATCGTTAAGTAATTGCATGCAATCGCGTTCAACCCACAGCCGATCGGTATCAACCTTCCATTCGGCAGCAGTACGGAATTGGGCTTCAGGTTGTTTGAGCACATAGCAGCGCCCGGCCCGGGAGCGCAGATCCGGGATGCCGCGTTTGATCTGGGCGGGTGAACGTAGGTCGGTTCCAATGAAGTCCCCCGCTTCCACCTCAAAGATCATAAGGACCGTGCTGGCCACTCCACCTGTGAGTGATTTGACCATAACCTCCCCAGTAGGCAATCTGCCTGACTGGCGCAGGTAATCAACCGCATTGGCTTCCGTTAAGGCCCACATTGCGCTGGTCCCCCGAAATTATACTTGGCCTGCACCCGGCAATTGCCGGACCTTAACGCGGGTACCCGTGATCGTATACATCCGCCGGGGTGTCAGTCGTTTGTAGCGGGCAAATAACCGTTCGACCACACCAGCGCTATCCGGAGCCTGAATCCACACCACGCACTGCTCGAAGGGCAGATGGTTTTCATACATAGGCTCGATGCGATTGTTATTCTGGGTCACAAAAGAGCACTGACGCTGGGCCAAAATGGCGAAGAAATCGCGATCTGCGCCGGGCAATTCCGCTAATTCCGTGTTTGCGAGTAAATCGGCCACACTAAAAATACGGTGTCCCGCCGCTTTTAAGTCCTTGGCAATCTGACCATCTACCTGTTCATCAACGAAAAAATTCATATCAACTCCTATTTATGCCCCCTAGTATAGCCGAGTTTATATTACGTAACGAGCTTGCACAGGCTGGTTAGTTGTCGGAGGGTGCCCGGGGCGGTACGATGCCCATGTTATTTGGAGTTTAACCATGGCTGTCCCAACATCACATTTGCCCGTATTACGCTTTGCCGGCCTGTTGGCGGCGGATACCGACGAACTCGAGGCTGCCCGGCTGGAACTAACCCGCTGGTATGGCCCGGTGGATGATGTTTCCGCCGTCATACCTTTCGACTTTACGGAATATTACACCCCGGAAATGGGCCCCAAACTGCAACGGCAGTGGATTCGCTTTCAGACGCTGTTTAACCCCGAGCATTTGGCCAAATGTAAATTGGAAACCAACATGGCGGAGACCCTGCTGGCCCGGCAGTTTCAGCGCGGCGCTGCCCGCCCTATCAATATTGATCCCGGCTACGTGCATCGCTACAAGGTCATTCTGGCGACGACCAAGGATCACAGCCATCGGGTGTATCTGCAAGAAGGCATCTACGCCGAAGTGACCCTGCATTGGCATCAACACCAATGGACGCCCTGGCCGTGGACGTATGCGGATTATCGTTCGGAAACCGCCCAGGCATTCTTCAAGCAAGCCCGTACCGACTATCTGTTGCAGTTACAACACATTACGGCAGGACGCTAACC
>JBAXGE010000001.1:0-53966 GCA_037139555.1 Phycisphaerae bacterium | reverse complement strand
ATTGACATGCGCGATGAACGCCACCGCAACAGTATCGAACAATTGCTCCGGCAGGAACTCAGCAGCGAACGGGCCAAGACCAAAGTGCTCAAGATGAGCCAGTTCTGCATGATCGAAATGACCCGTCAGCGCGTGCGTCCGAGTCTGAAACGCAGCATCTTCTCCGACTGCCCGCATTGCCGGGGTACCGGTCTGATCAAGACGCCCGAGAGTGTGACGCTCGATGTGATGCGGCGGTTGACGGCGGGCTGTACCCGCACGGATATTCAGCGTATGGATGTGCGGGTGTTCCCCACCGTGGCCACGCATCTGCTCAACGTCCAACGGCGGAGTATCATCGCGCTGGAAGACCGCTTCAGCAAGCAAATTCATGTGCATGCTGATATCAAGCTGGCCGGTGACGAGGTGGTGATCGAACCCTTTGACGCCCGTGGCAGCATGATTAATATTCATGTCTAATAGCCCGCCAACTTCCGTTGTGGTAACCGAGTTGATGGCCCCGGCCGGCGATTGGGCGGCCCTGCAGGCCGCGGTGACCAATGGGGCTGATGCGGTCTACTTCGGTCTGGATAACTTCAATGCCCGACACCGCGCGGAGAATTTCACCACCACCGAACTGCCCGAGGTCATGCGCTATATTCATGACCATAATGTCCGTGGTTATGTCACGTTCAATACGCTGATATTTTCCGAAGAACTACCTTCCGCAGCCGCCTATGCCCGGGCTCTCGTCGAGGCGGGTGTGGATGCTGTGATTGTGCAGGATTGGGGGCTGGTACGGTTGCTACGTACCATGGCGCCGCAACTGGCCATTCATGGTTCCACGCAGATGACACTGACCGAGTCGCGCGGCCTGAATCTGGCGCAGCGTTGGGGCGTCTGTCGGGCAGTTCTGGCCCGTGAACTGGCGATTACCGACATCCGTAAAATTCGCGAAGCCTCCACGCTTCCTGTGGAAGTCTTTATCCATGGCGCCTTGTGCGTGGCCTATTCCGGCCAGTGTCTGACCAGTGAATCCATCGGTGGTCGCTCGGCCAACCGCGGCCAATGTGCCCAAGCCTGCCGTTTACCCTATGACTTGATTGTTGATGGGCAGATGCGTGATTTGGGAGATGTGGCCTATCTGGTCAGTCCGCAGGATTTGGCCGGTTATGATCAGGTCGCCGATCTGGTCAAACTCGGGGTGCAAAGCCTTAAAATCGAAGGTCGTCTCAAATCTTCCCATTATGTTGCGGCCACCACCCGCACCTATCGCAGCGCCCTTGATGCCGCCCAACAGCAGCAACCATTCCAGATTCCACAGGCCGCACTGGAAGAATTAACCCTGTCCTTTTCCCGCGGTTTCGCCCCAGGATTTCTCACCGGGGTGAATCACCAACAACTGGTCCAAGGTCGCTTCCCCAAAGCCCGCGGCCAACGCTTGGGCGTGGTGGTGAACAAGACGGAAGAAGGCTTACAGATTCGGCTCGATGACCCGCATTTGCTGGGGAGTATCAAACCCGGCGACGGTATCGTGCTCGATGAAGGCCATCCCGATCAGGATGAGCAGGGGGGACGGGTCTTTGAAGTCTTCCCGCAACGCTCGGGTATGGTCGAATTACGGCTGGGCCGTAATGATCTGCAATTGGCTGCCGTTGCCATTGGCGCGATTGTCTGGAAAACCGATGATCCGGCCTTGAAACGTCGTCTGGAACAAACCTATGCCCGCGATACCATCGTGCGGCCCATCCCGGTAACAGCCACAGTGCAGGCTCATGTGGGGCAACCCCTGCAAGTATCCCTGCACCTGCGCGAACTATCCGCGACCGCCACGGCGCCAGCGCCACTGGTGCTGGCCAATAAACATCCCGTTACGCTGGAAACTGTGCGTGAGCAGTTGGCTCGTTTGGGTGATACGCCCTTCACTTTGGCCGATGTGTCGTTACAAACGACAGGCGGGCCCATGGTGCCCAAGAGCCTGCTTAATGACCTGCGTCGGCAGGCTGCGGCCGGTCTGCATGAAGCCTATCTGCGAACCAAGCATATCCCCGTAGCGTGCCCCGATGCCTTGTTGGTACTGCGAACCCGCATCACCGAGAGCGCCCAATACACACCCCTGCGGGAATTACCCGCACAGACCCAGTTGCACGTCATGGTTCGCACCCCGGCCCAACTCCAGGGGGTCATTGACTGGAACCTTACGCATCAGGGCGTGGCCAGCGTGACCTGCGATTTTGAAGATGTGCGTAATTATAAGGCTGCGGTGACGCTGGCCCGTACCGCTGGTTTGCCGATTGGCTTGGCCACTTTGCGCATCATCAAACCCGGCGAAGACGGCTTGCTCCGTGTGATTGGTCAGGCTGCACCCGATTTTGTCATGGTCCGTAATCTGGCGGGTCTCGACCTGTTCCAGCACGAATTCCCCGACCTACCGCTGCAGGGCGATTACAGCCTGAACGTATCAAACGAACTGACCGCGTATGAATTTTATCAGGCAGGTCTGCAACGCTTGGTGCCCAGCCACGATCTGAATCTGCGGCAGTTACAGGCATTGCTGAAAAATATCTGGCCCGGGGCCTTCGAATTGGTCATCCACCAGCACATGCCCATGTTCCACATGGAACATTGCGTCTTCGCCCATACTATGTCGGAAGGCAAGGATTACCGCGATTGTGGCCGGCCCTGCGATACGCACAAAGTCGAACTGCGCGACCGCACCGGCCAGGCCCACCCCTTGCTCCCCGATACCGGTTGCCGTAACACCCTCTTTAATGCTCAAGCCCAGTCCGCGATTGAATTCCTACCGCGTTTACAGTCCTGGGGATTGCGCCATTTCCGGATCGAACTATTACGTGAATCCGGCCCCCAGATCGGGTGTCTGTTGGATGAATATCATTCAGCTTTACTAGGACAACGCCCGACCAGCCAAGTGGTGCATAGCCTGCAAGTGGTTTCGGGCTTTGGGGTCACTCTGGGCACGCTTGAGCACGAATAATACGGCTTACTGATACGCCCCCGGATCGCGCAAGCCGGCTGCCGCAAATCCCGCCAACCGCAACATACAACTGTCACAGTGTCCGCAAGCCCGGCCATCGGGCGCGGGATCATAGCAACTATGCGTCAGGCTGTAATCCACGCCCAAGCGGGTACCGGTCTGAATAATCTCGGCTTTGGTCAGGTGCAGCAGGGGGGTATGAATCTGGAACTGGGCTTTGCCCTCAACTCCCGCACGGGTGGCCAGATTGGCGAGTTGCGTGAACGCCGCGATATACTCCGGCCGACAATCGGGATAACCCGAGTAATCAATACTGTTGACCCCGATAAAAATATCGTAACTGCCGATTACCTCGGCCCACGCCAGCGCAAAGCTCAAAAATACCGTATTGCGTGCGGGTACGTAGGTGATGGGGATGCCGGTGGTCAATTCCGCTTGAGGACGGTCTTTGGGGACGGGGATATCAGACGTCAGAGCCGAACCCCCGAACATCCGCAGGTCAATCGGGGCGATGCGGAATTCGGTGGCGTGCATGGCTTTGGCCAGCCGGGCGGCGGCGGTTAACTCAAACCGGTGGCGCTGGGAATAATCAAAAGCCAGGGCATAACAGGCGTACCCGTTGGCTTTCGCCAAGGCCAGGCACGTGGCCGAGTCCACACCACCCGAAAGTAAAATTACCGCGCGTTTCATAGCCATCATATTACCCTGATTCCGTCTGCCGGGCGATTCCCGGCCATCTTTTCGCTCCGCTGGCCATCTGCCGGGAACAACTCTATAATCTGGGAATTAATAATACGAGGTATGCATGGCGATTCAACACCCGGCGGCCAGTAAACTTAAAGAACGTTTTCCCGCGCTTGCCTTCAAGGGCAATGAGTTCAAGGGTGATGTTCAGATTATCGTACCTACGTCGGCACTGGCCGAGGTTGTCGCCTACCTGCGCAGTGAACCCACTCTGGCCTATGACCATCTGGTAGATGTCACTTGCGTGGATTATCTGCAGCATGTCAGCAAAATGCCCGGCCGTTTTGGCGTAGTCTATGTGTTGGCCTCGACTTCTGGTGTGGCTCCGCGTTTGATACTGCGGGTGTTTGTGGATGAGGCCAATCTGGAAGTCGCTTCGCTGGTCCCCCAGTATGCCGGTGCGGAATGGCTGGAACGCGAAGTCTACGATATGTTCGGCATCCAATTCACCGGCCACCCCGACTTACGCCGCATTCTGACCTGGGAAGGCTTCAAAGCCCACGCGCTCCGCAAAGACTATCCCGTCACCGGTCAGGGGGAACGCGAACAATATCCTGTGATAGACCGGACCTCGGCTTAAGTGGTCAACTATCCATAATGTGTGGCCAAGGGCCAACCTCCGTGGGGCCAGTTTGGGCACTCGAAATGGCTCATCATACCAGTTAAAACCAGCGCTTTGGATTATGCTATAAGTCTATTAATAATAACGTCTTAGATTGCATTTGTGGGGCATATTCGCTATTCTGTAGACGGAGTAATTTAACCTGTTGAGGTAACCACGTGTTCCGAAATGTACCCAAAATCGAAGCCTTGGCCATGCTGTTGTCGTTGTCGGTGGGTTGCATCCTGCTGGTAATCAAGTTTACCGCCTACTTCCTAACCGACTCGGCAGCTATTTTTGCCGATGCCGTCGAATCCATCGTAAACGTTCTGGCCTCGGCTTTTGCCCTCTACGCAGTCATGCTGGCCCATCAGCCCCCGGATCAAGACCACCCGTATGGGCACGGCAAGGCGGAATTTTTGTCTGCGGCGTTCGAGGGTGGCATGATTGTCATCGCTGCCGTGGCCATGATTATCAAGGCCGGGAATTCCTTCTGGAACATCTGGAATCATGGCAGTGAAGTGGCTGCTGGTATGGATTGGGCGGTGGGGCTGATGGTGTTTGCGATGCTGGTAAATTTTGCTGTGGGCGGGATGCTGGTCCGCATCGGCAAGAAACGCGGGGCCCTGACGCTGGAGGCCGATGGCTGGCATTTGTTGACCGATGTGATTACCTCGATAGCGGCTTTGGGTGCCTTGTTGGTGGTGCGGATTTGGCACCTCTACTGGATTGACCCAGTGGTCGCGGCGGTGGTCGCACTGTATGTGGCCTGGATGGGCCTGCGTCTGGTGGGACGCGCCCAGCGTGGCCTGATGGACGAACAGGATGACGCGGATAATCAAGCCATCATTCATCTGTTGCAGTCGCATATGGGCGAACAGGGCTCCAGCCCGCATATTTCCAGTTTCCACAAGGTCAAACATCGGCACGTGGGGCGGTATCATTGGGTAGATTTTCATGTGCAATTGCCGGCCGACATGACGATTATGGAAGGCCATCATTTAACTTCGCTCTTGGAAGTGGAAATCGAGCAGTTACTGGGCGATTGTACCGCCACGGCCCACGTCGAGCCGTGGCAGGATGGCCAACAGGTTCGGATTCGCGGGTTCAGCAAGAGTGCGGTCAAAGCAAATCCTTCGCTCGTGTAGTAACTGGCCCGGAAGTGCGTTAGTCTGATACGCATGAGGGCGGCGGATCATCCCGCCGATCCTTGCTTATGGCATAAGGTATCGTCTATGGCGCAGGTTATTACAGATTCTCCCTCCGTGGCGTCTTCTCTGCTGGACGGGGTGGATTGGCCAGCCAGTTCCCACCAACGCTGGCCCCGCTGGGCCTACCTGCCGGTATTGGCTTTGTTGCTGGCGTTATATACCACCTTGATATTTTCCTATTGGGTACCAGCCCATTCCGGGGTGGATCAGAACGGTTATCTCGTTACTGCCCGGCTGATCAGCGAGCAACATCGGATCTATAACCAGCCGGAAAATCCCTGGCAGTTCGCGGGGCGCATGTGTATCGTCAAAGATTGGCAGACCCAGAGTGATGGCACCCTCAAAGTAGGGGAGGTCTATGCCAAGTACCCGGTTGGTTTTCCCTTGCTGGCGGCAGTAGGGCGTTGGCTGGCCGGTCCCGAGGGCATGTATTGGATCAATCCGCTTGGTACGATCTTGGCCGCGGGGTTGAGTTTCTTTTTGTTCCGCCAGTTGGTCAGTGATTTTGCCGCCCTGCTGGGGGTGGTCTGGTTGATGCTTAATCCGGTGGTGTTGTACTGGGCTAATAATCCCAATTCGCACGCGTCATCTTTGTTTTGTGTGGTCTTGGGTTTTTGGGGCCTGCTGAGTTGGTGGCGTACCGGCAGTCTATGGCGGGGATTGCTGGGAGCGTTTGCCATCGGGTATGCCTGTACCATCCGCTATACCGAATTCCTGTTAATTCTGCCTGTGGTGATGGTGGTCATTGGGCAATTACGCAAGCAAGCCTGGCGTTGGATGTCGGGGGGGCTGGTGCTGTTGGCTTGGGCGTTGCCGGTGACGGTGTTGGCCGTTATTTGCTGGATTCATTTCGGCAAACCGTGGACTACCGGCTATACCTACTGCAACGAAGACACTGGCTTTGGCTGGAAATATTTTATTGGCAGCAGCGATCCCGACGATCTGAAAATTGGTAACTGGGAAACCTTTATCCAAGCCATGAATCGTACGGGACTGTTTTTCCTGTGGCCGCTTGGCGTGGTGGGCATGCTGGGGTTGTTGGCGTATTCGTTCCGGATGGCCTGTGCGATCTTTTTGTGGATTGTGCCCTCGGCCGCACTCTATATGACCTACTACTGGGCGCCATCAGGGGAAACCTCGTTTGGGTATCTGCGGTTTTTTGTCACGCTGTTGCCGGGGTTGATTCTCTGTGGATTGTGGCTGATGGAGCAGGCGCTGCACCGACTGCCGTCAAGCTCACAGGCCGGTGGAATATCGGGCTGGTGGCGGCGGAATTTACTGGGCAAATTGGGGCGTCCGTTGGCAATGGGGTTGGTCACCGCCGTGGCGCTATTGATCAATGCTGATCTGGGTATTTCCCAAATGGTGCAACAGGAATATCGTAGTGCCGCACTGCGGTCGAATCTGGGGAATATTACCGCCCAAGTGCCCGCCGGTGCGGTGCTGTTTGCCGACGACCAATTCTGCAATATGCTCGATGCGGTGGCGCATTATCGGCTGTATTCAACCAATCTGTTCACACCGCGTGCGTTTGAGTCGTACTACGATATCTTCAACCGGCGTGATCCCGATAGAGATGGAAATGAAGAACCCAACCCGCTGCAATTCGCGCGGGCGGAGTTGTATACGAATCTCTTGGGGCGTCAAGTGGACAACGATACCTGGCAGGCCCGACCGCGCATGGAAATTGAATCTGCATTCAATGGCTTGGTCGCCTTGCATCTGCAGCGCGGTCAGGACGTATGGATTGTGTTACGCGATGATGCCAAAGGGGCATTACCACGGGATACCCGGCAATGGACTTGGAATGAAATGGCCAAGTGGAGCCCGATTGCCGGCGCCCCGCCACCCCAGCGGGCCACCACGAATCGCATGAATCGTCCTCCGATCGTGGGCCCGCGCGGCGCGCGGCCAGTGGACCGGCCGAGGGGTGCGCCACCGAATACGAACCCGGTCAAATACGTTTTGTATCAGGCCAAACTCACTACTCTCGCCAAGCCCGAGACTCTGAACATACTCGCCCAAACCGTTTTGAACTGGAAGTCTGGCTCTCTGGTGGCCGCGACCTTGCCCGCAACGGCACCCGCAAGTAGTCAGCCCACGATACCGCCTGCGACTTTGCCCGCGTTTGATGCGACCACACCACCTTCACTGCTGGGTCGCAATCACCCGATGGCGGAGATATTTGTGGGTGAGCGTGCGCTGGGGATTGAGAAAAAAGCGGAACTTCAATATGCCCAGCCCGATGGTAAACCCGTAACCCTTGATCTATATCGCCCGGTCAAATTTACCGGGAAACTGCCCTTGGTATTATGGATTCACGGCGGTGGTTGGGAAGTGGGCAGCAAAGACAAGCCGCAAACCACCTTTCTGGTCCGTAATGGCTTTGCCGTGGCGTCGGTGCAATATCGGCTTTCCGGCCGGTCCATCTGGCCCGCCCAGATTCAAGATGTGAAATCCGCGGTGCGCTGGCTGCGCCTGCACGCCGATGAATACCAGCTTGATCCCGAGCGTTTTGGCGTTTGGGGCTTGTCTTCGGGCGGACATCTGGCCACCATGTTGGCTTTGGCCCGTAAGGCCCCGGAATTTGATACGCCCGACAACGCCGGCGCTTCCGATGCCGTGCAAGCAGTGTGCGACTGGTTTGGGCCAACCGACTTTGCGCTCTTTGGGCCCGAATTTATGGCCATGCCTGGAACCTCGGTGACGCGCTTGCTGGGCGACTTGCCCAGCCGCGTGCCCAAGCAAGTGCAGTCGGTGAATCCGCTCAATTATCTTGGACAGGGGCCGATTCCGCCGTTTCTGATTATGCACGGGCAGAGTGATCCGGTGGTTAATATCGTCCACAGCCAAAAGTTAGCCCAGGAACTTACCACCCGTAAAGCCTCGGTCCGGCTGATCGAAATCCCCCAAGGGGGGCATGGCTTTGTGGACCGGGAACATTTTGAAACCGTGCTTAAATTCTTTATTTCGACCCTGCGTCCCAACCCGCCGGCCACACGTCCGGTACCGCCGGTAGGTGGTGTTTGATTGGGGCCTGTTTTCTGGAGACATGCAATGAATCTTTGTCGGCTCTATTGTGTACTGGTCCTGCTCATCAGTTGGTGTGGCACGGTGCAGGCCGAATTCCGCAAGGCGGAGCATCCCTACCTGCTATGGACTAAAGCAGATGCAGCCGCCATCAAAACCCGGATTGAGCAGGAAGCATGGGCTAAGGACGCTGTGGCCGAATTGCCGAATAATCCCTTTGGGCGGTTGTTTCGCTATCAGATTCTGGGGGATCAGAAAGCCGGGGATGAAGAACGTAAATATCTACTGTCCTTCATCGGGGCGCCGCTGAATGGCCGTGGCGACTCCGGCAGTGCGGGACTGCATACGGCCAATTACCTGCACGCACTGCGTTATGATGTGCTCTATGACAGTCTGACCGCGGAACAGCGCACGCAAATAGAGACCACATTTCGCAAACACATTGCCGAAGACCGTACTGAATGGAAGACCAACCCCGCACGGCTCGGTATTCTCCCCAATCTCGCGCTGCCCCGACGTTGCGGCATACTCATGATGACCCTGGCACTGCAGGATGAACCACTCATACGTGACCTTTGGGCCACCCCCGGTTCCTTCAAGTGGTTTTTCGGTGAATACCTGTCCGATGGCCAGTTTTACAACGAAGAATATGCCAAGATGACCTCGATCATCGGCGAATTTCTGCTCTATGCCCGGGGTTTGGACCGCTTGGGGCTCGCCGAATTGGGCTACGATTACACCGGGCCTACGGGTGGTTCGCTGGAAAAGTATGTGCATTCGTTGATTTCACTCGGATATCCCCGCACCGACATTCCCACTGGCACTCCCGCCTACAGTCGGGTCGCGATGGGCGATGCCCGCGGGGGGCAACTATTGGGGCATCTGAATGTGTTCCCCATCTGGCCGGATAAAACGGGTGGCAATGCCTACTGGTATGCCGCCAATATGAACGGTCGCGATCACCGTGGTTCCAAGATTGATAAACTGCAAATTCCCCAGTGGTTTGAAATGCTCCAAGTCCGGTACCCCAAGAATAAAGCAGGTTATGATTACTTTCTCGCCCAGATGCGCAAACCCGGTACCGATGCCTATTACCCCACGCTCTTTTGGGGACTTTCCCCCATCCCGGCGAAAAGTGTGGTGGCCCCGCCCGCGCCATCCTATGTGGCACCGGAACGCGGCTTTGCCCTGCTCCGGGCCGATGAATCACCGGCCTACTGGGAAGCGCCCGCACCCGCCGTGGCCCAGCAGTTCGCGCAATTCTATGTCCACTACACCAACGACTGCTTTGCGCTCCTTGGTTACCAGCAGTTCAACCGCCCCATCTATATTAATCGTGCTATTTCCGCCGGCTACAACGGTGGCGCGTGGGATATGTCGGTGCGGGGGCATTGCGGTGTGGTCGTGGATGATGAAATGGCCCAGCCCATCGGGGTGGTACCCGTGCGGTCCAATTTTATCGGTCCGATCAAATTTATCTCCGCCCGGGGTATTCCGATCGTCCCCTTGACCGGCCAGAACGAGGCCCGCTCTTCTGATCAACCCAAAGAACCCGTTACCAAGGTATATTCCAATATAGACTTGGCGCGGGCTTTATTTCTGGCTCCGGAATATCTCTTTGACGTTTACGCTTTGGCTGACACCACCCAAACTGCACGGGATTTTCACTGGCTGGTTCATGCCCCCGGCTCTGCCCGACCCGAGCCTGGCCAGAACTGGCAACCCTCGGATGAATTGCAGAAGACCCTCTTCGCAACGCAATATCAACAACCCGTGGTGGATCGTTCCACCCTTACCCCGGCCCAGCGTAATTACCATCTCACGACCGAAGGGACGCAGGGCCCGCCGTGGGTATTGATCGAGAATTGCCAGAAATACCAAGTGGGTGCGAATCCGCTCTCCATCACCACCCTCCAGGATTATCACGGTGAAGATGTCAAAACGGCACGTTTCGGTGCCGCTTGGTACGAACGCAAAGTAGGGGTTCGTGTCACCATGCTGCCCGAACCCGATACCACCGCCTACACCTTTTCCACCCCGGAACGTTATGCGCCCGGTGCGCCGCGCAACGATGATGATAAGGGGAAACGGGTCTTGGGCGCCGAATGGGGCGGGGTTTCGATCGCGGTGCATCGCCGTGCTTCCGCGACCGTCTTTGCTGCATTGCATGAACCCTACGAACAAGGCACCCCTAATCAAACCCAATTCCGTCGGATTCAACAGACTCCCGAGGGGATCGCTGTGGCAGTCGTGGGAAAAACTGCGGTGGGCAAAACGTACAACGACCGTCTCTTATTGCAGTTTGACCAACGCCCCGAAGCGCAGGTAAAAAATACTCCGCAACTTGAGCTTGATTCCACTCTCAAGCCACCAACCCTGGCCGATTCCGATGAGTCATTCACGTTTTCAGGTCACACCATGGTCCGCGTGTCCGACACCAATATTACCGTGACCGGCAATCTCCAAGCCATGAAACTCAAAGTCACCGGCAATCCGATTCTACTGCTCAATGGCAAAACCGTAGCAACGAAAATCTCCGCAGGTGTGCTATGTTATCCTTGAGCCGTTGGTACTGGTTTCTGTTACTGCTCCTCAGCGCCGCACCCCTATTGGCCAACGCCGGGGCGGAGCCCGGTGCGCAAATTGAAAAACTCACCCGCGCCCGTACCCGTGTGGTATGGCTGCTCAATCCCGACGTCAATGACCTGCAGTGCCAAGGAGAGGGCTTGACGCTATGGGGCATGGATACCCGGGATAAACTGGGGCCCCGGCAACTGCTGGCCAAGCCGGGGAACTTGAACCGTCCCTTCCTGACGCCCGATGGCACGCGGGTGATTTTCACCAATCCCAAGCTACGTACGGTGTCTATGTTCAATTTCGACGGTACCGGACTGCACGAATTGTGTCGCGGTTTCGGCTTGACCCTATGGGTTGATCCGACAACCAAAAACGAGTGGTTGTATGTGCAGGGGCATGAGCAGGCAATACCCGCTAAGAACCCAATACTGCGCTATAATCTCAAGGACCTGAAACATCCGGAAATAGTCTGGAACAAAACCGATATCACCGCCACGCCCAACGCCAATTTCCAGCTTTCTGCAGACGGCACCCGCGCCGCCACCCTTTTCCCCTGGCCTAATGCCGGTCTGGCGAATTTACGTGACCAAACCTGGCAAATGCATGCCACCGGCTGTTGGCCCGGGATGGCGCCGGACAACAGCTATCGGTTTTGGGTGTTCGACAGCAGTCACCGCAGTGTGACCATGTTTGGCCCGGGGGGTATAGGGCAAAGCACCTTGGTCCTCACCGGTGCGCCCAATAGCGATAATAAAGAGGTGTATCATCCCCGTTGGAGCAATCATGTGCGTTTTATCACGCATACCGCCCCGAAATATAAACCCTCCCATGTGTACATTGCCGCGTTGGATCAAGATTTTAAAAAGGTCGATGGTTGGGTGCAGGTAACACCTCCGGGCACGGCTGCGGCCATGATGCCGGATGTTTGGATTGAGGGACAAGACCCGGATGCCCAGCGTACGCCTAGTCTGCAACCTCTGCCTGTACCGTGGCAAGCCCACGTCTTGGGGCAGGCGATCGGATGCACCGGAGGCCGGGATGACGATAAGATATTTCTGCAATCGCAGAGTGGGGATATTTATGGCAGCGAAGACACCTGCCACTTTGTGAATCAACGCTTGGTCGGTGACGGTCAGATTACCGCCCATCTGAATTCATACTTGAACATCGGTCCCAATGGTCGCATCGCACTGATGCTGCGGGAATTGCCCGAGGCAAAACCTTCCGCTCAGGCAGCGACAATCCACCTGTCACTCCGGCCCGGCAAGAAGACCCTCAGTTTCGCCTGGCGTCCGCGCACGGCCTCCGCCACCACGGAGACGGAAATGTCCCTGCCTAAATTGGAAGGTACAGCCGATTGGATTCGGCTGGTACGGCGCGGCGATACGTTTTCGGGTTATTACTCCCGCGACGGAAAGACTTGGCACGATTGGGGCACGACCAAGGTATCGGTGGCGCAGACGCTCGGTATAGGTATGGCCTTATCCAGCGATGGCCCGGTGGCGGGTACGGTCATCTGGGATCTTATTGAACTGTCCGGATCGCTTCCCGATACCCCAGCCACCCGTCCGGCTACCCTGCCCCAGCCGGAAGCTGTATTATCCGAGATTCGTGGGAAAATAATTTCCGTTGGCAGAACCCCGACCTTGCAGGAAATCCAACCCTACAATGCGGCCCTGACTGCCGATGTGGTAGAGATACAAAGCACCACTCAGGGCCCGGCCCTGAGCGGGCGTATTCTGGTCTGTCACTATGTAATACGGGATGGCAAGGTACTCGCCGGTGCGGATGGGAAAAACCATGCGGAGGTCATTCTGCGGCTTATCCCGTTGGAAAAACAGCGCAAAGAGAAAACCTTGCGCCTGATCCTTCCCGACGTGGGTTATGATCTGCCCACGTATTATGTGGTGGAAAAATAGCGCACCAACCGCACCCACTGGTCATAGCACCGGCAAACTCATGGCGTTCGTTTTATGTTCCTGCACGGGCACAAAATTCCCACTCTTATACGCCGCCGTATCCTGCGGTCTGATCGCGTGTTGCCGTATCTGATGGGGGCTGGCCGTCCGAGTATGCAAGTCCGGCGCATCCGCACCATCCCAACGCCGTAACACTTGATAATGCTGGTTCCGCTGGGCGGGAATCCAACCCGCATCGCGGATCAACCGACAAATCATTTCCGCATCCAGCCGGAAGGTGGTTCCTGTGGCGGATACCACATTTTCCTCCATCATGACCGAGCCCATGTCGTTGGCGCCGAAAAACATGGCCAGTTGCCCGACCTTCGGGCCCATGGTCACCCAACTGCTTTGCATATTGGGGATGTTGTCCAGATAGAGGCGACACAGGGCTAGCGTGCGCAAATATTCCGCCGCATCGGCCAAACGCACGGTGCGACCGTTATCAAATTCATACGGTTTCCCGCTGTCCGGCGACCATTTACGTTTACGGTCCAAGGGGGTATTGTCCGGCTGATAGGTCCAGGTGATAAAGGCGGTGTAGTTGGCCGGAGCATGGGCCAATGCCCAGTCCTGCCGTTGGCGAATCCGTTGGAGATGATCCAGCCGGTCGGCGACGGTTT
Source organism: Phycisphaerae bacterium (assembly GCA_037139555.1). Lineage (GTDB taxonomy): Bacteria > Planctomycetota > Phycisphaerae > WQYP01 > WQYP01 > JBAXGE01. The sequence continues at coordinate 40,248 of JBAXGE010000001.1, read as the reverse complement.
CGATATGACCGATGAGCATGGTTACCGAGGTGCCCATCCCTTGCCGATGGGCTTCTGCCATCACATCCAGCCATTCCTCGCCGGTGCATTTGCCCGGTCCGATCCGGCTGCGCACCCGGTCGGAAAATATTTCGCCACCGCCGCCGGGGATGGTATCCAGACCGGCAGCCTTGAAACGGCGGATGACTTCCGCCACCGGCATTTTGAAGTAGCGGGCGAATTCGACGAACTCCGGGGGGCTGAAGGCATGGATATGGACTTGGGGGTAATGCTGCCGGATGGCACGGAGCAAGTCTTCGTAATAACTGATGGGTAATTCGGGGTTCATGCCACCTTGCATCAGAATTTGGGTGCCCCCGATGGAGACTAATTCCGCAATCTTGCCCAGAATATGGTTTTGATCCAATGTATAGGCATCTGCGGCTTTGGGGTCGTTGCGTTTGAAGGCACAAAACGTGCACCGGGCGGTACAGATGTTGGTGTAATTGATGTTCCGGTCAATCACGTAGGTCCGGTAGTCTTCGGGATGCAGGCGTTGGCTAACCCCAAACGCCCAGCGTCCCAACTCGTACAGGGGGGCGTGCTGGTAGAGTTCCAGAAACTCGGTATCAGTCAGACGATGCTGGCCAGCCACTACACTGGTAATATCGAAACTCGGCTGGTAGGCGGGACCCTGAGGGGTAAGTACGCTCTCGAGGGCACGTTCTTGGGGGCTTAAATTCAGCATATTTTCCAGTCTTCAATAATGTCTGAAACTTCCCCGAATTGTAGTCCAAACCTGTACCCTCGGCTAGTCGGTGGCTGGATGGGTGATGTTTGGTGGTCATATTTTCGTATTCGCCGATTTCCCTTGACCTTAGTGACTCCAATGATTACAGTAAGGTAGTCAAGTCTGAAATTATTATTCTATGAAAATATTTTGTTCGGAAAGGTGGTACGCCATGCTAAGAGAAAGAATCGCCAAAGCTCGGATGATTGTCGGTTGGGGTGCAGTAGCCTCAGCGCTGGCGGCGCTGTTGGGGATAACGCTGGCGCTTACCGGGATTATTGCCGGGGATGGTTTGGTGTCGCGATTACTCGCGGCGGCACCTGGTCTGGTATTACTGGGCATCGGGTTGGTGGGTTGTGTGGGTTCTGCCCATGCCGTGGGTCTACTTGAGATTCTGCGTGAATCCGAAGTGATGGCCGCAGATACCCGGGCGCGTTCGGTAGAATTACTCACCAGCATTCTGGCCATCCAGAAACAAACGGTGGATACCCTGACCCTCTCCGAAGCTGCCAAACGTGTGGCCTATCGGCAGAAAGACCGCGAAGCATTGCGCGAAGCCATTCACGAGGATATTGCCCACGGTGATTTCGATTCGGCACTGATTATGATTGACGAGATGGACAAGCGTTTCGGCTACCACACCGAAGCCCAAAGTCTGCGTAACCAGGTGAGTCAGGCCCAGAAGAATTCTCACGATCAGGATATGCAGGAGCTCATGGAGGTGGTTTACACCCACTTCGGGCGCTACGACTGGTCGTCGGCGGTTGGAGAAATTGACAAACTCAATAAACTGCATCCCAAAGAACCCCGCGTACTGGCGCTGCCGGATGAACTCAAACGTGCCCGGCTGGCGCATAAAGGTGAGTTGTTGAAGATGTGGACCGATGCGGTGAATCGTGACGATTTGGATCGCAGTGTGGAACTGCTCAAAATGCTGGACCAATATCTGTCGCCCAGCGAGGCCTCGGCGTATAAAGAAGCCGCGCGGGATGTGTTCAAGAAACGGCTGCAGCAACTCGCTACGCAATTTGCCCTGCAAATTCATGACTGTAATTGGACCCAGGCCATCACGGTGGGCGAAATGATTATCCATGAGTACCCTAATGCCCGGGTTGCCGCCGAAGTCCAAGGCAAATTGGATGTATTACGGGCCAACGCCGCACAAGCGGAAGCCTTAATGCCCAAGACGGCAGTTGCCTAATTTCGCGGACATGATACAGTTTAATCGCTGGCGCCACGGGCCATATCCCGTGGCGTTTTCATTATTGCGTAATAAGAGGTTGCGATGCGTGTTGTATTCATGGGCTCGGGCGCGTTCGGCTTGCCCACTTTGCAGCGTTTGGCTCAGGCTGCCGGGGTTGAAATCCCGCTGATTGTCTCGCAGCCGGATCGGCCAGCCGGGCGGGGAAAAGTGTTAACTCCGACTCCTGTGGCGGCGTGGGCGTTGGCCGAAGGACGGCATTTAATTCGACACGACAATATTAACGATAGTGCGGGGTTGCAGGCTATCGCGCAAGCCCGTCCCGATGTCTTGGTCGTGATCGCATTTGGACAGAAATTATCACCTGAATTGCTGCACTTAGCACCCCATGGGGGGATTAACCTCCATTCCTCGTTGTTGCCTAAATATCGCGGGGCCGCCCCGATTCACTGGGCCATCTTGAATGATGATCGGGAAACCGGGGTGAGTGTAATCCGCGTTACCGAGATCATGGACGGAGGCGATGTGTTGGCCCGGGTGGCAACCCCGATTGGGCCGGAAGAGACCACCGGTTCGCTGCATGATCGTCTGGCGCATTTGGGTGCTCCGCTGATCAATCAGGTCTTAGAGGCTATCCGTACCGACACCTTACAGCCCGAAACCCAAAATTTAACCCAGGCCAGCAAAGCCCCCAAGTTGCAACGGACCGTGGCGTGGGTAGACTTTAATGCCCCAGCCCGGGCCGTTTCGGCCAAGATTCGCGGCTTATCTCCTTGGCCGGGCATCGCGGTACAGGTGTGCCAACCCGATGGTCTGGTCCGTACTCAGGCTACCTTGCTGACCGTGCGGGTGGAAGCGGAACAGGGTAATCTGGGGCGTCCTGGCCAGTTTATTGATTCGGGCTGTGTGGCCTGTGGTCAGGGTTCAGTACGGATTCTGGCGCTGCAACCCCAGGGTAAAAAGGCCCTGAATATGGAAAATTTTGTCAATGGTTATGGTGTCCAGGCCGGTTGGTCGCTCCAAAGTGTGCTGACGCCCCCGGTCCCGGAAAAGGTGAGTGTATGAGCAAGAGTCCTGCGGTACGTGTGTTGATAGTAGATGATGAGGTGGATCATGCCGATGTCATGGCCGAAGCAGTCGCCCGCATGGGCTTCGGCGTGGTGCAGGCCCATAGTCTGACCGAAGGCAAGAAACGCCTGAGCGATGAAGCGATTGATCTGGTCATCACCGATCTGCGGATGGACCAGCCGGACGATGGTATGGAATTACTGCGCTATGTCAAACGCAACCATATCACAACCGAAGTGTTGGTCGTCACCGCGTACGGGGATGTTTCCACGGCGGTTCAGTGCATGCGGGAAGGGGCCTATGATTTCATCCAAAAACCGTTGGATCTGGAAATCATCCGCCAGCAGGTGCGTCGCGCCGCAGAAAAAGTACAACTGACCCAACGGAATATCGAACTGAATCAGGCGTTGGACCAACGTTTCGGGATGACAGCCATCATTGGCAGTTCCGAACCCATGCAACGTGTAGCCCGGTTGATCCGTCAGATTGCCCCAACGGAGATCAATGTATTGATTCTGGGCGAGTCCGGCACCGGCAAGGAATTGGTGGCTCGGGCGCTGCATCAAAATTCCCGCCGCAGCGGCCAGCGCTTCGTGGCCCTGAACTGCGCGGGCCTGAACGAAAGCACGTTGGAAGACGAATTGTTTGGCCATGTCCGCGGGGCCTTCACCGATGCCCGTGCCGACCGCATTGGCCGCTTTGAATATGCCGACGGCGGCACGCTTTTTCTGGACGAAATCGGTGATATGCCCCTGACCATGCAGGCCAAATTGCTGCGCGTGCTCCAAGACCGCCAGATTACGCGTCTGGGGTCCAATGAACCGATTCAGACCAACGTGCGCTTTGTCGCCGCGACCAACCGAGATTTGGAATCGGCCGTCCAGAATAAAAGCTTCCGCGAAGACCTGTATTTCCGCATCAAAGGTGCCACAATCCAATTGCCCCCGCTACGGCAACGGCGCGAAGATATCCTGCTTCTGGTCCGATACTTTGTCGAGAAATTCGCCCGTCAGAACAATAAAGTCATCACCAGTATCGCGCCGGCAGCCCGGGAAGTGTTGACGGCCTTCCCTTGGCCGGGCAATGTCCGGCAACTTGAAAATGCTATCGAAAGCATTGTCATTCTGGCGTCAGGGCCGGAAATCACGCTGGCTGATATTCCTGCGGAAATTACCCAGAATGTGAATGTCACCACTGCCTTGGCCACCATCCCCGACCGCGCGGCGGAATCCACCGCGCTGGCGCCCCTGAGCGGGATGAATCTGGCTGATCTGGAACGGAAGGCCATCGAACATACGCTGGCGATGGTGGCAGGCAACCGCGAACAGGCGGCCAGAATCCTGGGCATCGGCGAACGTACCCTGTATCGTAAGATCAAAGAGTATGGCCTCATTGAGTAATTGGAATAGGAACTGACGATGGCGACAAATATTCGTATTGGCCTGGGCTATGATTTGCACCGCACCGAAGTGGGCCGGCCTTTGGTGCTGGCCAATATTACCATCCCCCATGAGCGCGGATTACATGGGCACTCGGATGCCGATGTCGTGCTGCATGCCCTGATTGATGCCCTAACGGGCGCGGCGGGATTGCCGGATGTCGGGGAGCTGTTCCCAAATACCGATCCGCGTTACAAGGGGATTAATTCCGCGGAATTAATCGCCGCAACCATGCGGCAATTCGCCGAAACTGGCGGTCAAATTGTGAATCTCGATGTGGTGGTGATTGCCGAAAAGCCCAAGCTGGCGCCCTTCAAAGCCGCCATGCGGCAGCGTTTGGCGGAACTGCTGGGCATTACGCCCGACCGGGTCAACCTGAAAGCCAAAACCGGCGAAGGTGTGGATGCCTGTGGTCGGCAAGAAGCCATTGCCTGTCATTGTGTGGTACTAATTGAGAAACCTGCTGCTTAAGGATTTACCTCGTGGATCAACGCTACCAAAAACTCGCCTCGGGTCTGATTCGCTATTCCTGCGCGCTGCAGCCGGGCGAAAATGTCCTAATCGAAGCCATTGATATTCCCCATACCTTCACCAAGGCGCTGGTGGCCGAAGCGCACGCCGTCGGCGCCCGACCACTGGTGCATCTCAAGAGCGTGGAAATCAACCGCGCTCTGATGCAGGCAGCCACCACAGAACAGTGGGATATCATCGCCGACTACGAGCGGTTGTGTATGGAAAAGATGCACGCCTATATTGGGATTCGCGGCAACCCCAACATCGCGGAACTGTCCGATGTTCCTGCCGACAAACAACGCATCTACGAGCAGTCGGTGTGGAAACGGGTCCACCACGAAGTCCGCGTCAAGAAAACCCGCTGGGTGGTGCTGCGCTGGCCGACGAACTCGTTTGCCCAGTTGGCCCAGATGAGCACTGAAGCCTTCGAGGAATTCTTCTTCAATGTCTGCAACATGGATTATGCCCGTATGTCCCGGGCTATGCAGCCGCTCAAAGCCTACATGGAACGCACGGATAAGGTTCGCCTGCTGGGCCCCGGGGATACCGACCTGACTTTTAGTATCAAGGGTATCCCTGCTATTCCCTGCGATGGCCATATGAATATCCCCGATGGCGAAGTCTACACCGCGCCGGTCCGTGAGAGCATCGAGGGGGTGATCGCCTACAACACCCCGACCATTTATCGCGGTACCGTGTTTAATGATGTGCGTCTGACCTTCAAGCAGGGCAAGATTGTCGCGGCCACCGCCAATCACCCCCAGCGCTTGAACGAGATTCTGGATGCCGATGCCGGGGCCCGCTATGTCGGCGAGTTTGCCATCGGCGTCAACCCCTATTGCACCCGGCCCATGCTGGATATTCTCTTCGATGAGAAAATCAGCGGTTCCATCCACCTGACACCCGGTGCCTGCTACGATGAAGCCTCCAATGGTAACAAGTCCGATATCCACTGGGATATGGTCTTACGGCAGACTCCCGATGTCGGGGGCGGGAAAATCTATTTCGACGACCGACTGGTCCGGCAGGACGGCATCTTTGTCGTCCCCGAACTGGCCGGACTGAATCCCGACCACTTGATGGGATAAATGCCATGATACTGCTAGGGATTGATCCGGGCCTGCATTTGACCGGCTATGCCTTGGTCCAGGTCCAGCAGGTCAGAATCTCGCTCATCGAAGCGGGGGTATTTCGTATTCCCGTGCGCAAATTGCTGGCCGATCGGCTTTTGGAACTCCACGACCAGCTCGAAGCCGTACTGACCGAGTTTTCCCCCCAGCAAGCCGGTGTCGAACAGCTTTATTCTCATTACGAGCATCCCCGTACCGCGATTTTGATGGGCCACGCCCGGGGCGTGATTCTCCTGGCCGCGGCCCGGCATCATTGCCCGGTTACCGATCTGCCCAGCACCTTGGTCAAGCGCACAGTCACGGGCAATGGTCACGCCAGCAAACTTCAGGTCCAGCGCCGGGTCCAATCCCTGTGCCATCTGACAGAGTTGCCCAAGCCGCCCGATGTGGCGGATGCCATCGCCATTGCCTGGACTTTGGCCTTGCACCAAACCCGGGCGGGTTTGGGACGTACGAAAAATACCTGAATTTTGGTTAGTGAATTCGGTTGCCTACAATCATACGCTGGAGCGAAATTTGTAGTTTTCGGAGTGCCGCATGGACGATAACATCTCGATTCCACTCAGTAGTCCTGATATTACCGAAGCCGAAATCCGCGCGGTCACCGAGGTGATGCGGACACGGTACCTGACGGTGGGGCCGAAAGTTCTGGAATTTGAACAGGCCTTTTGCCACTATCTGCGGGTGGAACATGCCATCGCCGTCAGTTCCGGCACTGCGGGTCTACATTGCAGCCTGCTGGCTTTGGGGATTGGTCCAGGCGACGAAGTCATCACCACGCCGTTTTCCTTCATTGCCAGCGCTAACTCAATTCTGATGGTGGGGGGCCAGCCCGTCTTTGTGGATATTGACCCGCGCACTTTGAATATGGACCCCAAGAAACTGGAAGCCGCCATTACCCCCCGGACCAAGGCCATCATGGCCGTAGAAACCTTTGGCAACCCTGCCGGTTTTGATGACTTTCTGGCCATCGCCCAACGGCACGAACTGCCCATGATTGAAGACAGTTGTGAGGGCTTGGGCTCGTCGCATCGCCAGCGTCAAGTGGGCACGTATGGCCGGGTTGGTGTCTTTGCGTTTTACCCCAACAAACAAATCACCACCGGCGAAGGTGGCATGATTGTCACGAATGACAATACCTTGGCCAATCTGTGCCGGGCCTACCGCAATCAAGGCCGCGACCCCGGTTCCGCGTGGCTCAGTCACCAGCGTATGGGTTACAACTACCGCCTCAGTGATATCAATGCCGCTATCGGTTGCGTGCAGATGCAGCGCTTGGACGGCATGTTGACCAAGCGCCAGGCCGTGGCCCATTATTACATCAAGCTCTTAATGGATGACCCCCATATCATCCTGCCCAATGTGGATGAACAGACCGATATGAGCTGGTTTGTCTTTGTGGTGCGCCTCAGCGAAGCTCTGGACCATAACGACCGTGATGCCATCCTGCAGCACCTCCAGCGAAATCACATCGGGGCATCCAATTACTTCCCGCCCATTCATTTACAGCCCTTTTACGTGGACAAATTCGGCTATAAACGCGGTGCCTATCCAATTACCGAGTATATCTCCGACCGTACCATCGCGCTGCCGTTCCATAACAACCTAACCCTTACCGAAGTCGAGGAAGTGGTCCACCATCTCAAACGCGGTGTGGCCCAGCAGTTGGCGATAAAATAGCCCGCATATTTACGCCCAAGCCCGCTTGCGTTACTATGCACATTGAACATGTGCTAAGGTTACTATTTTCACAAGGTAGACACCGCGATGAATCAGACTATTACCGGGGTTAAAGGCTTTTCCGCTGCCGCCATCGCCTGCGGGATTAAACAGTCCGGCAAGCCGGATTTGGCCTTGCTCGTTTCCGAAGTACCTGCCACCGCCGCGGCGGTATTCACCCAGAACAAAGTGGTGGGGGCCCCGATCATCGTGGGCCGCAGTCATATCACCAGCCACACCCTCCGGGCCTGCATCATCAATAGCGGCTGCGCCAATGTCTGTACCGGCGCTGAAGGCGTACAGAACGCCCGGGAAATGTGCCTGCTGACGGCCCAGGAAATCTGTCAGGAAGGCGAAGCCCTGCCCATCCGTTCGATCCTGCCCAGTTCCACAGGCGTGATCGGCCACTTCCTACCCATGGACAAAATTCGCGCGGGTATCCCGTTGGTCGCGGCCCAGCTCTCCAACTCCGTTGCGGCTGGTAACGCCTTCGCCAATGGAATTCTGACCACGGATTTGGTTGCCAAAACCGCGTTCACCACCCTGCGCATCGGGGGTAAAAAAGTCACCATCGCCGGTTGCTGCAAAGGCAGCGGGATGATTGCTCCGAATATGGCCACCATGCTAGCCTATATTGCCACCGATGTGAAAATTGCCCCCGCCGTATTGAACAAAACTCTCAAACAGGTGGCGGATCAGACCTTTAACTGTGTGACGGTGGATCAACACACCTCCACCAGCGACACCTTTGCCGTACTCGCCAACGGGCTGGCCGGGAATACTAAAATCACCGGTGGCAGCGCATTGGCCCAGTTTGCCAAAGCCCTCTACGAGGTTGCCGATGCCCTGGCCCGACAGATTGCTCAGGACGGCGAAGGCGCTACCAAGCTGGTCGAAATCTGGGTGAAGGGGGCCGCGAGTCTGGCCGATGCTAAAAAGGCCGCGGAGGCCATCGCCAATAGTGCCCTATGTAAAACCGCCCTGCACGGCGCGGACCCGAACTGGGGCCGGTTTGTCTCGGCGGCCGGCTACAGTGGTGCGGCCATGAATCCCGACTCTGTGGCCTGCTGTATCTTCGCACCCAAGGGTAAGAGTTACGTGGTATTCAAAGCTGGCCGGCCCACGCCGGTCAAACTGGTTGACGTGGCCAAGTTGATGCAGGGAAAACATGTCGCAGTGGAAGTTGATCTGGGCTTGGGCAAAGTCCACACGGCCCGGGTCTATACCTGCGATCTCAGCCGCGAATATATCGCGATCAACGCGGATTACCACACGTAACCCACCCGGTTGCAGCATGGTTCTTAACTGGCAGGGGCCTCAAGCGTATGACGACCACGGCCACCATTCCCGATGCCGCGCCCGCCCAGTCCCCGGGGCAGCGTTCCTGGCGCCGTCTGCGTCAATATCCTGCGGCCTGGGTTGGGACGATTGTGTTTAGTCTGATTGTGCTGACCTGTTATCTAAGCATGCCGTGGACCCTGTATGGGTATAAAATTCAGAATCTAAACGCGGTGTTACAGGCCCCCGGTGCAGAATATTGGTTGGGAACAGACAGTTTGGGGCGTTCGCTACTCGAACGATTGCTCCTCGGCGGCAGCGTTTCGATTGCCATCGGGTTGGCATCGGCCACCATTGCCGTATTGCTGGGCACCGGCGTGGGGCTGGTGGCGGGCTACTTTGGTGGCCTGTGGGATAGTGTGCTGATGCGGGTTGTGGATGTGCTATATGGCTTACCGTATATACTGCTGGTGATCATGTTTCGGATCGTGATGGTGCCCCTGCTGACTAAAGCACTGTCTCCATATCTCGATGGTGCCAGCTTGGTGGCTAACTTTATGGTGCTGTTAGTTGGGATTGGCGCGGTGAGTTGGCTGACCATGGCGCGGGTGATTCGTGGGCAGGCATTGGCCCTGCGGCAAATGCCCTTTGTTGAGGCCGCCCGGGCGATGGGTATGAGCCATCGCAGTATCATCCTCCGGCATATTCTGCCCAATCTAATGGGACCAATATTCGTATATGCGGCATTGACCGTCCCGCAGGCGATTCTCGCCGAGTCGTTTTTGTCGTTTTTGGGGTTGGGTATCAGTGCACCGCTCCCGAGTTGGGGTAATCTGGCCGCCGAGGGGGTGGATGCCATGAATCCGGTGAAAACCTACTGGTGGTTGGTGACCAGCCCGGCAGTATTGTTGAGCCTCACGTTGATTTGTCTAAATTTCGTCGGCGATGCTCTGCGTGATGCCTTGGACCCCAAAGGAAATCAGGGATAATTGCCGAAAATGAATCTGTCCGACGGCATCGTATAGGCGTTAGAATGTACGAACTTTTGACTGGAGCATGTAACTGATGGGTAATCGCTTTTCCCTCAAGGACTTTATCTTCCTCGTGGCGTTCATTTTGGTGCTCGGCGCGGTGGCTTGGAACGCCCGGCAGTTCGGTTGGCAGGAGACGCGTCTGACCGACTTGCGCAAGGATGTGGATCGTCTGGCCGGCAATTCCGAAAAGCAGGCCAATGCGTTTCGCGAACTTAATGAGCTCTTACGCCGGGGCGGAAGTATTGGCGCTACGACCCAGACCAACCAGATTTCCACTAACCGCAAACCAATCCGGCGTACCGAAGCCGATGGCAGCGTATTTGTTTATTACCCCGATCCCCCGCGGACTCCCAATGAACCGCGGGACTTGCCCGATTACGCGGCGGGTGATTGGCTGGTGCAAAATCTCGGTTCCGAGCCCAAGTATATTACGCCCTATATTGAACGTGAAAACAGCGGAAGCACGCTCCAAAATTACGTCATCGAGTCCCTGATTACCCGTAATCCCGAGACCTTGGAATGGGAACCGTGGTTGGCGGAATCCTATTCCATCAGTGCCGATGGTCTGGTCTATCGTTTCACGCTGCGGCCGGGGGTTAAGTTTTCCGACGGTAAACCGATGACGGCTGAGGATGTGTTGTTCAGCTATAATCTGGTTAGTAATCCCAAAGTGGATTCGGACAAATTACGTTCCTACCTGACCAACGTGGAATATTGTAAAAAAATTGACGAGCGCACGGTGGAATTCAAATACAAAGAAAAGTATTTCAAAGCCTTTGAAGTGGTTGGGGCTTATTTCGAGATCATCCCCAAACATATCTACGGTGCCTTTACCCCCGAGCAATATAATGAGAAGAACGCCTTGCTGGTGGGTTCCGGTCCGTATGTATTAGGTAAATGGCTCAATGGCCAGCAAGTCGAACTGCTCCGTAATGAAAACTACTGGGGACCCAAGCCCACCTTTGACAAGATTGTTTTGAAGTTCATCCAAAATCCGCAGACGGCGTTGCAGAGTTTCATGGACGAAGGCTTGGACTCCCATTCTCCCCAGCCGGAGCAATACGAGGAGAAGGTTAAAAACCAGGAATTTCTCGCCAAATATCAGGTGCGTCGGAAAGCCATTCCCAACGCCGGCTATCGGTACATTGGTTGGAATCTTGCCAATCCCATTTTCGCCGACAAGGGCACCCGTCAGGCACTCAGCATGATGGTGGACCGCAAGTCCTTGATTCATACGATTGATCGCGATTTGGCGGTGGAATTATCCGGCCCGTTCAGTCCCATGGTGCCCCAATATGACAAAACGATTCAACCCCGTCCCTTTGACCCCGCGGCAGCGGAAGCCAAACTTAAGGACGCGGGCTGGACCATTGGCCCGCGCGGGGTCTTGGTCCGGGACGGTCAGGAGTTTGCCTTTGACCTGATGATTCCCGCCCAGAGTGCGACCTACGAAAAAATCGCCACCATTGTGCAGGCCCAATTCAAACGCGTGGGCATCGAAGTGCGGGTCGCTCCGTTCGAATGGTCGGTTTTGGTGGATCGGTTGGATAACCGTAAATTCGACGCCGCCATTCTGGGTTGGACGGGGGGGATTGAGGGTGACCCGTATCAAATCTGGCACAGTTCCCAGATTGCGGGCAAAGGCTCCAACTTCATTGGGTACAAAAATGCGGAGGCCGATCGCCTGATTATGGCCGGCCGTACCGAAACCAACGAAGCCAAACGTATGGAAATATGGCATAAATTCCACCAGCAAATCCATGAGGACGCGCCATATGTATTTTTATCCATGCGGGAATCCCTTTCCTTCGTGAACGGACGAATCAAGAATATCGAACCCTACCTGACCGGGATGAATTCCGGCGACTGGTATGTCCCGGTAACCCAGCAGAAATATGGTCGCTAATCAGTCTCGGATAACTTCGTTGTATTGGTGCCATCTGCGCACCCCTCGGTGGTGGGGGTGGCGATGCTGACCTACCTTCTGCGCCGCGTCTTATTGATGATCCCCACGCTCATTGGTATGACCCTGATGCTCTTTGTGATTGTGCGTTTCGCACCGGGTATCGGCAAGATATCCGGGGCCGATGGCAGTGGTAATATGGCCAGCGACAATGCCCGCTTGGAACAGGAGCAATCCCTGCAACGGCATCTGGGCATGATTGATGAGCAGGGCAAACCCATTCCTATTCCTCTGCAATATGTCAGTTGGGCCGCGCGCGTAGTTCAGGGCGATCTGGGCCGTTCGATGCAATACCGTAAGCCCGTATTAGAACTGATCTTTGATCGCGCTCCGATTACCATCACGCTCAATATCATTGCCACCGTGCTCATTTACATGATCGCTATTCCCGGGGGGATGCTCTCGAGTGTAAAACGCGGGCGTGGTTTTGATTTTTGGTGGGGGCTGGGAACGCTGGCTTTGTATTCCCTGCCCGCCATGTGGGTGGGCTCCATGTTATTGGGTTACTTGGCCAATCCCGAATATCTTGGCTGGTTCCCTTCGGCGGGTTTGCAATCCACCGATACCAGCCGCATGACCTACTGGCAGGTGACTCTCGATTACATGCATCATCTCGCCTTGCCGTTGATGTGCATGACTTACGGTGGCTTCGCCTATCTCTCCAAACAAATGCGGGCCAGCATGCTCGATAATATCCATCAGGATTGGGCCCGTACCGCGCGGGCCAAGGGGGTCCCGGGCTATATCGTGGTGACCCGCGATGTGTTCCGTAATAGCCTGTTGCCGTTGATCACGATGGCCGCCGGGCTCATTCCCGGATTGTTGGGTGGGTCTGTACTGATCGAAAAAATCTTTTCCATTAAAGGCATGGGCGAGTTAGCCTATCAGGCAACCTTAGCCAAAGACCTGCCGCTCATGCAGGGGCTGGCCTTGGTGGGGGGCGTGCTGACGCTGATTTCCTATCTGATCGTGGATGTGTGTTACTCTCTGGCGGATCCGCGGGTGTCCTATGACTGACCAACTCCAATTAACCCCCGTGTCCGAGCCGCCGATCCGCAGCTATTGGAACGTGGTATTCACCGCGTTCTGGCGTGGTATCGCCCCGAAAATCGCGCTGGGCTTTGTGGTCAACATTGCCCTGATGGCCGTGATTGTTCCCTTCATCGCCAACGGTCAGCCCTATACGGTGGAAATTAAAAATTCCGCCGGGGTGTGGCAGCGTCATTACCCACTTTTCACCTATTTGACGCGGTTGGATTATCTGGTCTTGATGGGATTTGCCACCGTTACTACGGTAGGAAGCTTATGTTACTTTGGTCGTAACCGCATTTCTAAAAGTCGGCGCTGGCTAATCAGTGCTGGCATAACCACTGGTATGGTGCTGCTGGGGCTACTGCTTTGGTACACCACCTCCGACCCTTCGGCCCGGATCATGTACCGCGATTATCAGGCTGGCGTTGAGGTTGGTACCATGCGGTCAGCAGTCTATGCCCCCATCCCCTGGCATTTCGGCGATCAAGAAGCCTTGTCAGAAGATCGCACCAATGAATTGCCCTCGTGGCTGCCGTGGGTGGCGCCCACCTACTACGCACAGGCGAAAACCCAAACCGCAGCCGGCACCCGTTCCCTGCGTCCCTGGCCGGATACCCCCTCATGGGATCACCTGCTGGGTACCGATGGCGTCGGGCGCGATGTCCTCGCCCGGATGCTCTGGTCCACCCGCATTGTCATGGGCATCGGCTTTATCAGCGAGGTGATCGCCCTGCTCATTGGCATCACCGTGGGGGCCTGGATTGGCTATTACGCCGGGAAGGCCGACCTGTTGGGTATGCGTGTGATCGAAATATTCGAGGCCGTGCCCACGTTCCTGCTGATCCTGATTTTCGTCGCCACCTATGGCCGTAATATCTTCATGATTATGATCATTCTCGGTTTGGTCGGCTGGACCGGCATTGCCCGCTTTGTACGTGCGGAATTCTTCCGCCTGCGCAAACTCGATTATGTCTCCGCCGCGATTGCTGTGGGTATGCCAGTACGCCGGGTGTTGTTCCGGCACATGTTGCCCAATGGCCTCACCCCGGTGATTGTGGCCGCGACCTTTGGCATTGCCGGGGCGGTCATGAGTGAGTCGGGCTTGTCGTTTCTGGGGGTGGGAATCGAGCCCCCGTTACCGAGTTGGGGCTCGTTGTTAAATGAGGCCGGTAATCCCGCGGAAACTTTCCGTCCGTGGCTGGCGATTCCGCCGGGGATCGCGATTTTCCTCACTGTGTTAACCTATAACATACTCGGTGAGCGCATGCGCGATGCGATTGACCCGCGTACGAATAAAGAGCTATAAGGACTGGTCGCTATGGAACAACCGCTCTTGGATGTGCGCAATCTAAAGACCCACTTCCGTACTTCGGACGGGCTGGCCCGCGCTGTGGATGGGATATCCTTTTCGGTCTATCCCAACCAAACCGTGGCGTTGGTGGGGGAGTCAGGTTGTGGTAAGTCCGTCACCAGTCTTTCGATTATGCGGCTGGTTCCGGTTCCCCCCGCGATATTGACCGGCGAAATCCTGCTGGAGCAGGAAAACCTGCTGACGCTGTCCGAACGCGCTATGTGCAAGGTTCGCGGCGGGAAGATTGCCATGATCTTTCAGGAACCCATGACCAGCCTGAATCCGGTGTTCACCATCGGCGAACAGGTGCTGGAAGCGATTCTGCTGCATCAAAAAGTCACTGATGAACAGGCGCAGGAAATCGCCATCCAAGCCCTGCGCGATGTCGGGATTGCCGACCCCGCCCGGCGGTTGAATGAATACCCGCACCAAATGTCCGGCGGGATGAAACAACGCGTCATGATCGCCATGGCGCTGGCCTGCCGTCCGGCTCTGGTCATCGCCGATGAACCCACCACCGCGCTGGATGTCACCATTCAGGCGCAAATCCTGGAACTGCTCAACCGGCTCCAACAGCAGACCGGCATGTCGGTGCTGTTCATTACCCATGATCTGGGGATCGTCGCCGAAAACGCCGATGTGGTGGCGGTGATGTACGCCGGGCGCATCGTTGAGATGGCCAATGTCTTCGCCCTCTTCAAGAACCCGCTGCATCCGTATACGCAAGGCCTGTTGGCGTGTGTACCGCGCCTGGGCCAGGAAAGCCAACGCCTGTTCAGTATTTCGGGCACCGTCCCCTCGCCGATTCGCTACCCCGATACCTGCCGCTTTGCCGCGCGTTGCACGGCGTGCAGCGCCGTCCAGAAAGAACTGTGCAATGCCAGTTATCCCGAACTGCGCGAAGTGGCCCCCCAGCACTGGGTGGCTTGTCACTATGCCCCCGGCTACGAATCGGCCCCGGCCACGCCCCCCGGCATAAATTTCAAACGCCCCGCCCCAACTGTTCCGGCAGGTGAACCATGAACCCAACCGCCCATGATCCCGTGCTGGCTCCCCCGGTAATCACGCAGCAACCCTTGCTGGATGTGCAGGACTTACGTACCCATTTCCCCATCAAACGCGGCGTATTCCGCAGCATTGTGGGCTACGTCCGCGCGGTCGAAGGCGTTTCCTTCACCATCGCCCCCGGCGAGACGCTGGGGCTGGTGGGCGAATCGGGCTGTGGCAAGACCACTGTGGGCCGTACCATCTTGCGTTTAATCGAACCCACCGGCGGAACTCATATCAGCGGTCAGGTACGGTTTAATGGGCAGGATATCTTTGCCCTCAGTCAGCGGGCCCTGCGCCCCCTGCGGATCAACATGCAGATCATCTTTCAGGACCCCGTGGGTTCGCTTAATCCGCGGATGACGGTGGAATCCATCGTCGGCGAACCCTTGCTGGTGCACCGCCTGGTAGGCCGGGATGAACTGCGGCCCAAGGTGATGGAATTGTTGGATAAGGTCGGGCTGCCCCGTTCCGCGGCGGGACGCTATCCGCACGAATTCTCCGGTGGCCAACGGCAGCGGATCGGCATCGCCCGTGCTTTGGCCTTGAACCCCAAATTTATCGTCTGCGATGAACCTGTGTCTGCGCTGGACGTTTCCATCCAGGCGCAAGTACTGAATCTGCTGGCAGATTTACGCCAGGAATTCGGCCTGAGCTATCTGTTCATCGCCCACAATCTCGCTGTGGTCGAACATTTCTCCGACCGTGTGGCCGTCATGTATCTGGGCCGCATCGTGGAAATCGCCCTCGCCAAATCGCTCTATCGGGATCCCAAGCATCCCTACACCATGGCGCTCTTGTCAGCCGTTCCCAAGCCCAATCCCGACAAGACCGGCCAGCGCATCATGCTGGAAGGGGAAGTCCCCTCACCTGCCAATCCCCCCGGCGGTTGTCCGTTTCATCCGCGCTGCAAATATGCCCAACCGCGCTGCCGCGTGGAATTGCCCCCGCTGGAATCCAAGGGGAATGATCCCCAGCATCTGGCCGCGTGCTGGGAAACCCGCTGACGTTAAACCGTATGCTGGGTTTTATGCACCGGCGTTTGCGTCCAATCTACCGTAATGGCAATCGGCCCGTAGGGTGTGGCCACCTGCCCACTCACCTGATCCAACGGCGTGCAATGCGAGGGTTTTATTTCCGATTGATTGTGGAATTCGTCCGGCGGTTGAATCCCCAAGACATGATGGGCCAGGAAATACAATGGCCAACTACCCCAGGCGTGGCATTCGCTGCGCGTGGGCTCGAAACATTCCGGCCAGGTCGTACTCCCCCGCACCAGCGCCGCACGATAGGGCTCCAACAGACCCCAGAAATATTCACCCAATTGGCAATGTGCCAGCGCCTCGGCCATATAAAAACGCCAGTAGAAACTTGCCGGACTCAGCGTGATGCCAACCGCGGATTGTTCCATGGTGGTAATCATGGCGTGCTTGGCCAGATCACCTTGCAGCGTGCCGGTTAAGACTCCCAACGCCTGGGCATGTTGCGACCACGTACGTCCGGCGGCGGATACCGCGCCGTGGCCGTGGATCGGCACATCACAGAGCAGACCATATTCGGCATCGTAGCAGCAGTCAAAAATCCGCTGCCGTAATTGGTTGGCCCGGGCATGATACAGTTGTCCCGAACCTGCCTTACATTGTTCATACAAGTCCGCGGCGGCCTGTAGGGCCTGCACATATTGGAGATTGATGACTGTCGAGACATACCCCGGCGGAACACCATACGACCAACCTTCCACCCAGTCCACGAAATTCCAGTAGGGGGGATTGGCAATCAACCCCGTGTCTGGTTCGAAGAAATTCATGAACCAGTTCAAGATCGGCGCCACGCCGGGGCGCAGCGCGTCAATGGTGGCCTGATCCCGGGTCCACAGTTGATAATCACGCAACATCATGATGTAGATCAGCGAAAATGTGGGAATCAATTGCCGCAGGTTACTGGGGAAACGGGATTGAGTGATCCCCTCGGGAATGCGCGAATGGTCAAAGGCCAGCAGGGCCTGCTTGGCCAATTCGTATTGCTGAGTATTGGTATAGGTGACCAGTGCCTGAATCCGGGTGTCGCCGATATACTGCAACTGTTCGTAGTACGGACAGTCCATGAAGGTTTCCCACGTGCAACACTTGATGGTGTGCCAGGATACTTCCTGCAGGCGGGTGAGGAACTCTTGCTGGGTCGGTGCCAATGCTGCCGAGGTGATCTGGAATTGATGGGTAAAGGGATACCCCGTGGCCTCGAAATTCACCTGCTGCCAGACTACGGGATGTGAACCCGCCGTGATGGTGACCACCATGAAACGGAAAGATCGCCAATGGAAAGGACTTATGGTTTGCGTACCTGCACCCGTGATAAATTCATCCGTCAGGCCGTGGTTTAATTCCGCATGGGGGGCAAGGGTGTGTACTTTTTCACCGGTTGGAGAAAGTAGCCGTTCCGCGTAGGCAACCTGCACCCGGGCGGGTCCGTCCAAGGTGATGCGGGGATAGGCGATCTGTTGCCGGCCAGCATCAAAGATAATGGTGCATGTACTCTGCGCCGGGACGATCAGCGGTAGCGTTACGCCCGTCACGCATGCGCCCAACGGATATTTTGCACAAGTTGGAAATGGCGCCAGCTGCGCTTCCATGGGCGGTAATTCATTGGGTACCAACCACCATTGCCCCTGATGCCAACCGGGGATCTTGTGATCCCCCTTGGGATACGCGGCTTCGATGACCTGTGCGCCAACCCAGCACGGGGTTTGTCCGGTGGGTTGTTCCCGTAACCAGCCACTGGGATAGGCTGTCAAATCCTGTTGTTCGGTGGCATTGATAATCGCCGCCACAACTTGTTTTTGGTCAATCAACCGTGGTTGCAACGCCGTACTGGCATCGTAAACCAGCCAATTGCTATCCGTGCCGCTACGCTCGATTTCATTACCCTGAGCATCAAAGAATACGATGTTAACCCACAAACCTGCAGTCGGTGTATGCATTTCACACACCGCTTGATGGGGTAGCCCCGCCACCCAATACACCTGCGCCCACAGTTCCAAAGCGGTCATGGGCGCGATTTCGATATGGTATTCGTGCACATTCT
This sequence comes from Phycisphaerae bacterium, assembly GCA_037139555.1. Lineage (GTDB taxonomy): Bacteria > Planctomycetota > Phycisphaerae > WQYP01 > WQYP01 > JBAXGE01. The sequence goes on along the minus strand of JBAXGE010000001.1, from coordinate 21,623 downwards.
GGTGGTGCGGATGGGCGCGCGCGGGACCGCGCCCCAACCGCACCAGATCATTCCCGGTTTGTCGCCAGAGTTGGTACTTGTTGTCGGCACTGATATAGATCGTGGCCGATACCGCGCCACCCGGGGGTGTCAGACTGCGTGCGAAACATAAACATTGGCTGGTTGCCTTGTTTTGTCCCGGTAGTCCGATCCAAAGCCCCGGCGTACGTACCCGATCCATCCATTGCACAGAGATCGCCTGCATGATTGGTCGTTCCTGGCCCGCTACGGGCAATAAAAAACCCCCGCGAGCGGGGGTCGTGGTTTACTTGACCTTTACCCACGGGTTTACTTCATCACCCACTTGGCACTCTTGAACTTCGGTTCCGGCGCCACCCCAAGTGCTTGGCCAGCCAGTTCAAAGTCGAGGACCAGCGATTTCTTGAGCAAGACTTTTTCGTTGGTGACCGGATTGATGACTTCGGCCGTCTCGCCCGAGAAGCCCGCAATCACAAACCGCATATCACGCGCGTTGGTATCCACATCGGAGAAAATCGCCACACTGTCACGAGCGTTGTCTTCGCCCCGCAGCAACTTGCCCAGAACCGCTTCCGGGCTTTCCATCAGCGGGTCTTTATAGATGGACTTGATCTTGGTGAACACTTCCGGTGCGATCTTGCGGTTGCCTTCCAAGATTTGGCCGGTGTCGGTGATCATCTGGAATTCCGGTACAAACAAAATTTCCCGTCCGGTGTCATTGGTCACTGTGTAACGGATGTACCAGAAGGTCTTGGGGGTCGTTTCACCCGGCAGCGTTACTTCGACACGCTCCGGCAGGTGATACTTGATTTTGAGCTCCCACGCGATGGGCACCAGCGATGGGGTGGGGGCGGCCTGTAAACTGGCCGTGTACAGACCCAAACCCGCCGCCACGGTGGCCAAAGTCAGAGCCACACCGAGCCGGGCGGAAGAACCGATAAATTGACGCATCTTCATAGCTTTTTACTCCGGACGAACTGGAATACAGGTAGATTAACCTTGCGCAAGCCGCCTCGCAAGTCCTTCACGACTGCGTATTTGGGATTATTGTTGTCCCGGCCCCGAGGGGTATCCAAAACCGGTCTCGGTACTATTCCGCCGATTTTCCCGTTCCTTCTGGACCATGGTACCATCGAAGTACTGATTACGACGGGTCAGGGTTGGGTCTTCCCCATTAAACGGGCTGGATCTACACGCCCCCAAAACCAGAACGAATAATCCCAAACTGACCATTCCCAGTGTGATTTTGCGTGCCGACATCATTCATGGGCTCCTTTGGCGGGCTATTATAACGAAACGGGGCCGCTTGGTGAGGTTTTTTGCCCTCGCAACTGTGACGGCCTACTATTGCCACAAAGAAACGTGGCGTCGAGTCACCTTACTGGTTCTTTCATTGGCCCTAATCGTATCAACAAATTGCATGGTAGACCACCTCTATATGGATCAAAAGCCGCTCGTAGTCTCGGCTTCTGAAGTGCTCAGCGTAATGTGTCCCGCTTTGGCGGAAGGACGTTTGGGGCAGGCTTTGGACCAAGCCCGTAAGCTTTGGACGCTGGATGAAATACTGCCTCTGCTCCAGCATGAGACGGTGGACGTTCGTAAGGTGGTGCTGCTGATTTTGGGGCACATGCAGGACCTACGGGCCTTGCCCGGCCTGGCCCAAGGTCTCCGGGACGCGGACCCTGTGGTTGTGCAAATGGCCGAACACGCATGGTGGACCTTGCTATTCAGCTTGGGCCAGGGCACCGCCCCCAGTCAGGTACTTAAAGGCGTGGATTTACTGGAACAGGGAGACTTGGCCCAAGCCATCCAGTGCTTTGATGCCGCCCTCCAGGATGACCCCAATTTTATTGAAGCCTACCACCAACGGGCCATGGCGAAATATCTGCTGGATGATTACTCCCCGGCGCTGGCCGATTGTCGGGCCGCGTTGGCCTTGTTGCCGGACCATTTTGGTGCCTGGGGTACCATGGGCAACTGCTATGTGGGTCAGCACGATTGGCTGCAGGCCCGTGCGGCCTACCTGAATTCACTGGCTTTACATCCCCATCAGGAGGGGATTATTACCGCCTTGAACAAAGTGGGTATAATTCTGCGTGCCCCGAATAAATCAGTCTAAGGAGACACCAATGACCGCCCAAACTAAAAAAAAATATCCATGGAAGTTCTTCCGGGCCGGTGGTTTTGACCAGGTTCTGCTCCAATCGGGTCAGGATATTGCCCATTTGGGCGAACTCGATCCCAAACTCTGGGTGGCTCTGAGTTGTCCGGTCCATGGGTTGGAATTCGATACCACCACGCTCAAGCTGATTGATTCGGATAATGATGGCCGAATTCGCGCTCCGGAAATCATTGCGGCGGCTACTTGGGTGACCAGCCTTTTACGCGATGCCGACGCGTTACTCAAAGCCGAATCCCACCTGCCCCTGGATAATATTAACGACAGCACGCCCGAGGGGCAGCAAATCGCCGCCTCTGCCCGGCAAATCCTCGCTAATTTGGGCAAGACCGAAACGGTAATCTCCTGTGAAGATACCGCCGACACGGTCAAAATCTTTGCCCAGACCCGCTTCAACGGCGATGGCATTGTGCCTCCGGAAAGTACCGATGATCCGATCCTCCAAGCCGCCATGCTTGACGTTATAAATTGCGTTGGTTCCCAGCTGGATCGCAGTGGCAAGCCCGGGTTGAATCAGGCCTTGCTGGAACAATTTCTAGCGGATGCCACCCTATGGTTGGCGTGGAGTTCTGAGGCCCAGTCCCAGCCGGCCCAAATCCTTCCCTTGGCCGCCCAGACCGAATCTGCCTATCAAGTATTCAACCAGGTACGCGCCAAGGTGGATGACTATTTTGCCCGGGTCAGATTGGCCGCCTTCGATTCACGGTCACTAGCCTCCTTGAATCGCAGTGAAGGGGAATTTGCCGCCATTTCCGCAAAAGTCTTGACTCAGGGAATGCAGGAAGTCGCTGAATTTCCCTTAGCCAAGATTGGCACAGACCTGGTTTTACCTTTGGATGCCGGGCTCAATCCCGCTTGGGCTGTTGTGTTGGGGCAACTCCAACAGCAGGTCCTCGAGCCCCTGTTGGGCAAAATCACCCAGCTAACCTTACCCCAGTGGCAACAAGTATCCGCAGCCTTCACCCCGTATGCGGCCTGGCAGAGTCGTCGGCCCAATCTGACGGTCGAAAAATTGGGCGCTCCACGCGTGGCGGAATTGCTGGATGAATCCATTCACACGCAGATTAAAGCTTTAATTGCGCAGGATCAGGCTTTGGAACCCGAAGCCAGCACCATCGCCAAGGTGGATAAACTGGTGCGTTTGCATCGCGATCTGTACCCGTTGCTCAACAATTATGTCAATTTCCGCTTCTTCTATGCCCGCAAGGAACGCGCGGTATTTCAGGCGGGACGCTTGTATCTGGATCAACGCAGCAGCGACTTGTGTATTCGCGTTGAGGACGCCACCAAACATGGCACTATGGCGCATTTGAGTAACACCTATCTGGTGTATTGCGATCTGGTCCGCAAGGCGACCAATGAGAAAATGACCATCGCTGCCGGTATGACCGCCGGCGACAGCGATAATTTGATGGTCGGGCGTAATGGGATTTTTTATGACCGCAAAGGCCATGATTGGGATGCAACCGTCACCAAACTGGTGGAGGCCCCGATTAGCATCCGTCAGGCCTTCTGGTCGCCTTATAAAAAACTGATCCGCTGGATTCAGGATCAGATTGCCAAGCGCGCGGCCGCCGCGGACGCGGCTTCGACGGATAAACTCACCGGAGCTGCTTTGGCCACCGAGCAGGCCGCCAAGACCGGCCAAGCCCCGGCCCAGAAGCCCAAGATTGATATTGGCGTCGTGGCGGCTTTGGGTGTGGCGGTGGGGGGACTTACTGCGGCTTTCGGGGTCATCATGCAGGCCTTTTTCAGTCTGGGCGTATGGATGCCTGTGGGCTTGGTGACCTTGCTCCTGCTTATCTCTGGCCCGTCCATGCTGATTGCGTGGTTGAAACTGCGTCAGCGCAATCTGGGACCGATCCTCGACGCCAATGGCTGGGCAATCAACGCCCGCGCCCGCATCAATATTCCTTTTGGAACCTCGCTGACCGCAGTGGCCAAGTTACCCCCCGGCGCGCAGCGTGATTTGTTTGATCCCTTTGCCGAGAAGAAGACCCTGCGTTGGAAAATCCTGGGCGTGTTGGTCCTTGTTGGTTTGGGCTGGGCGGCATGGAATTACGGCTGGATTGAGCGTATCGTACCCATGACCTTCCCAAAATCGGCATGGTTAAAGGATAGCGAGGCCAAAGCCACAGCCGCCACTCAACCAGCCACCCAGCCGGTTGCCAATACACAACCGTAGAAAATAAGGGCTTGTGTCGCAAAAAAACTGAATGTTGCAGGAAAATGTTCTTGACTCCGCCTCTCGTGCTGCGCATAATGGACACCACTGGACAAGTCTTAGTTGCGTACGGCAATTATCAAATCTTACATCCGTCACGCACGCCAGTGTTGTCTCTATTTTGAGAGGGCTGATGTATGGCAACCGTTCTAGGTACCGTGAAGTGGTTCAACGATCAAAAGGGATTTGGTTTCCTCACCGCACAGGAGGGCGGGCCGGACATCTTCGTCCATCACTCGGAAATCATTTCCGACAGCTATCGCACGCTGGTGGATGGCGAAACTGTGGAGTTTGAACTCATCGAAAGCGACAAGGGACTCAAAGCCGCTCAGGTGAAACGCCTTGATCCACCGTCCATGGCTATGCCGACCCCGCGCCAACGGCATTACCAGCAGATGCAAAATCAGGATCAATCTCACGCCGTCGTCGCCTGACTCGGCTGGTTTGATTAGCTGTTTAACGCATCCCACGTCTGGAAGAACTCCGGATACGTCTTCTCACAGCATTGTGGGTCGAGTATCTGCGTTCCCGCAACACGTAGCCCAGCAACAGCAAAAGCCATGGCCATGCGGTGGTCATCATAGGTAGCCACCTGCGCAGGAACGGGATCAGCCGGTGGCGTGATGCGTATCCAGTCCGGTCCGGTGGTGACTTCGGCACCAAATTTACGCAATTCGGTTTCTAACGCCAGCAGACGGTCTGTTTCTTTTATGCGTAAATTTCCTATGTTCGTCAGCAAAGTGGTTCCCCGTGCGAACAGTGCCACCACCCCGATGGTTTGCACCATGTCTGGAATATGGTTCATGTCCATTTCAATGGCGCGAAGTTCCGCACCATACGAGATCGTAACGAAGTCGGAACCAAAGGTCAGCCCGGCGCCCATGGCATGCAAGACCTCGGCCACAGCAATATCGCCTTGTAGTGAGGGCTTGCCCAGGTTCGCGATGGTTACCGCACTTCCCGGTACGAGCGCCGCCGCCGCCAGAAAATAACTGGCATTACTAGCATCCGGCTCAATCAGGTAGTTTCTGCCCTGATAACCGTTGGCGGGTGGGATGGTGATCTCGCGACCTGTGGGGTGGGTTATAAAACCGGTCTGCGGGCCGCCGAATTGCCGCATCATTGCTGCGGTCATTTGAACATAAGGCTCGCTGGTTGACGCACCTGACTGCTGGATGGTTACTGACTGGTGCCCAGCACCTGCGGCCATCATCAGTGCGGATATATATTGACTGCTCTGGGCATCCGAAATCGCACACGATCCCGCCAGATGGCTCCGGGCGTTGACCACGATGGGGGGGTAACCCTCGTTCTGGCTATACGTTACCGCACACCCCAGCACGCGTATGGCGTCAACCAATTGGGTAATTGGTCGTTGCCGCATACGGGGATTGCCATCCAATGTGAATTCACCTTCGGCCAAGGTCAACATAGCGGTCAGAAAGCGTATGGTTGTGCCCGAGTTCCCGCAATAAAGTGTGGCGGATTTGGGCGTCACCAGGCCACCCTGACCAGTGATGATGACCCGCTGGGCGGCGCGGTCGTGCTGGAGGGTAAAGCCCAACTGTCGCAGGGCTTCGATCATACGGAGTGTATCATCGGCCCATAACACATTGTCGAGCTGGCTTTCCCCCCGCGCCAACGCCGCGAAAATCAGGGCGCGATTCGTAATAGACTTCGATCCCGGCACGCGTATGGTCTTGCGAATTGGGTGCAGGGCAGGTTGAATTGGGTGTACGTTACTCATACGGGCATGATACGCCAACACTCCAGCCGGGCCAAGTCTTCCGGTTAACACGGTATTTTTGCAAGGTAACGCTATAATTGGCGTTAGTCTTCCGCGCAGAGTTGTAACTGGAGTCCGAAATGTCCGTGATCGTAGCACCTGAGCTTTCACCCCAGCCGACCACTCCGGTCATTGTCTCGGTGCGTGATGTATTCAAAATCTACTCCAAACCGGGCACAGAAATGGAAGTTCGCGCCCTTGATGGGGTTACGATGGACATCCACCAAGGTGAGATGGTCGCCATCATGGGGGCTTCGGGCTCGGGTAAATCCACATTAATGAATATACTCGGATGTTTGGATCGTCCAACCTTCGGCAGCTATGTGCTGGGGGGGCGCGACATCACCCATATGTCGGACGATGAACTATCCGAGTTCCGTGGTGCCCGGCTGGGGTTTATTTTCCAGAACTTTAATCTGATTCCCCAACTTACCGTGGCCGAGAATCTGGAAGTCCCGCTGTTCTATCAGATGGTGCCACCAGCCCAGCGCCGCCAACGGGCGCATGAAATGGCTGGATTGGTTGGGTTGGAACAACGCTTGGACCATCGCCCTCAGGAATTGTCCGGTGGACAACAGCAACGCGTCGCCGTAGCCCGGGCCTTGATGAATGATCCACTCTTCCTGCTGGCCGATGAACCCACCGGGAATCTGGACTCTAAAACCGGTGCGGCCATTCTGGAGATGATTCACAAGCTCCACGACATGGGAAAAACCATTGTGATAGTTACCCATGATCCTGCCGTGGGGGCGCAATGCAGCCGTCGGGTGGTGCTGCGTGATGGCAAAATAATTGAAGATCTGCGCCAGGCCAAATATATCGCCGCGCAGATCGGCGGTACGTTGGGCCATGCCCATATATAACCGGCATACTTGCAGGTAGCTGATTTTTCCCTTATTCTGTTAATGGTGTGAATTCTTACGGAGTTGGCCTTATGAGTTGTACTGGTTGTTACGTTGTGACCGATTTCGGCGCGGTGAATGATGGCAAAACCCTCAACACCAAAGCGGTACAAGCCGCCATTGATGCTGCGGGTAAAACCGGGGGCGAAGTTATTGTTCCGCCCGGCACCTTTATGATTGGCACCATTTTTATGCGGAGCGGGGTGATATTAACCCTGCAGGCGGGGGCGATTCTGCTCGGTTCACCGCGGATCGAAGATTACATCGCGGTCAAGTGGGGTCATCATATGGACCGCACACCCTGGCACTTGATCGTGGCCCAAGGCTGCAAAGATATCACCATTCGCGGCCCGGGCTGTATTGATGGTAACGGTGTGAATTTCTGGGATCAGGACCGCCCGAGTCAATTCGTGTTCTACAATCACGGCTGGCATCGTCCCAGTCCAATGGTTGAAATCGAACGCTGCGAAGACGTCCGCATTCAGGACGTGTTCCTCACCGGATCGGCTGGCTGGACCCTGCATCTGTGGGATTGCACCCGTTCGTGGGTGCGTGGCGTGAAGATTCAAAATACGCTCTATGGTCCCAACACGGATGGGATTGATGCCTCTGGTTGCCATGATCTGATTATTTCCGACTGTCATATCAGTACGGGTGATGATGCCATTGCTCTGAAATCCTCGGTGGATTCGCGCGATTGCCGCGATATCACCATCACCAACTGTATTCTGGAAACCAGTTGCGTGGCGGTGCGGATCGGCTATGAATCGCGGCACGATTTCCGCAATATTACCATCACCAATATCGTGGTGAAAAATTGCACCCGGATTCTTGATCTGCGTTCCCTTGATGGCGCGGTAATTGAGAATATATTCATGAGCAATGTTGTGGCCCAGACCAACCGGGGCTGGCCATTCAATCGTCCTATTGAGATGTATGTGGACCACCTGGATGGTAAGTATGACGTGGTGCCGGAACATCCCAACCACGGCTGGCCGTTCCCCAAGCCACCGGTGGGGGCGATCCGCAATGTCACGCTCCGCGATATGGACATTTTGACTGATGGCCGCATATTGCTGGGGGCCGCCAAACCGGAATTCGAAGTGTCGCATATTCGGATGGAAAACATCCGGTTGCGCTATGCCATGCTGGATGACCCCAGTATCATTGGACCCAAGGCGATGAATGTGAGTTTTCGTCCCGGTTCACCGGAGATGCGGGCGAAATGTGCGGCGCTGTGCGTGGAGAATATCCGCGATTTTGTGTTGCGTGATTTTTCGGTGACCTGGCCCACGTATCCTGTGACCGACTCGTGGCGGATGTTGACCGACCCGAATCGTTTCTGCAATAAACCCTACTACGATGGGAATGAAGAGAAAATCCGCACCGGTGCCATGCGCCCGTCCTTCAACGCGATTTGGGCCCGTAATGTCCAGGGTGGCGAGTTGGATTTACGCGGTTTAACCGCTTCTGAACCTAATGCGGTCGCGTGCGATCTGGCCAATATCAACGCCCGGGTCATTCGTGACGTATAAGCGAATGCAGTTAAGGCTTAGGATTAATCTTGATACAGAGGTCTTGAATACGTAGACTTCAATCAGGAGTATCTAATGGTTCGTATCCTCATGGCTTTGTGGGCTGTGCTGCTTACCCCGCTGCTTTGCTGTAGCGAGGGGTTGGGTAAGCAGTTGGTTGCACAGGGAATGAGCCTGTGTGCCAGTCCCCAAGTGGTGGTGGTTACCGAGCCGGATCTGGACGACTGCTGTACCCATCGGCCCGCCGCAGGTCATGGTTCCGAACAGACGCCAGCCCATGACCAGCAGGATAAAGAATGTCACTGTGCCATGAAGTCGGCGGGGGACAATATCCCGTTGGAACTGCGTTTGCCCGTCAATCTCCATCCGGTTTGCTTGAATTATTTCATCCAGATTCAATCCTGCCTCGAATCCGTGTCACTAGCACCTGCGCTGCGGTCTCAGGATGCCTTTAGACCCCACGTCGGTGCCACCTTGCTGGCTTTAGGCTGCATGCTTACCACGTGAGCCTCCTTCCCGATCGCCCGGACCGCTAGTGCGGCACTAATGTCCTTGTTTATTTTTGTGATTTTCAGTCTGGAATAAACGCATGTCGCGTTATTCCCAAGTTCAATTATTTCGGGCTATATGCCCAGAAAAGGTTCTACCATGATGCGTAATTTATTGATCGTAAGTTTTGTGGCTGCAATGGGATTTGTCGGCGCCAACCTGATGGCTGAAACCGCAGCTCCAGCCAAGCCGGATTGCTGCGCCAAGTGCACCTGCAAAGATTGTAGTTGCTGCAAGAAAGACGCCAAGTGCAATGCCACCTGCACCAAGTGCGAATGCTGCAAGACTTGTGCGCCCAAAAAGAGCTAAGGGGCACATTGTCTGTGGTCTATAGCGGTTGATTCGGGGCTTTCTGGGCATCCAGAAAGCCCCTCTTTTATGATTTGGACAGGCGCTGGGCCAACACTGCCCGCAGTTGTTTGTCCCGCCGATAGATCATGACTGTCGCCACATAGTGGGGGCCTTGTGACCACAGATTTTGCAGTGTGTCGGTATTGATGTCGGGAGCCCCGCGGGTTTTCACTTCGATGCACCCCTTGAGTCTCTGATCAGCGATCCAGCCCGGAATCTTTTTCAGATCTGCCCCGCCGTGCATCCGGGTGGCATACCAGGTCACCGCCGGGTGCGGGATCGGGGTGGGGGCGGTGCAATAACCACCATCAACAGTTAAGGCCTGTGCCTGGAGGGGTCCGAGTACTTCGGTGCTTAAACCCGCCCGGGTGACGGCACCATCAATTTCGCCGATATATGCATCCGGTTCTGCCAACGCAAAGGGGGGATGTGGTATGCCCGTCACACTCCATGTGGCGTCATCTGTAACAATGGATGCCCGGCGCGGATGGGAGCCCAATAATTGCGCGGCTTCGCCCAGCCATAATACCGCTTGGACCACGCTGCCATGGTCACTAATCAATTCCAAGTGTCCGCCGGGGAGTTCGCTGTACTCCATGGCCGAGGATAATTTGATGCACGCGGCCCGCGCTTGGTCCAGCAAAGGCATAAATACCGCAGGCGAGGGGTAAAGCTCTTGCCAGCCGACCGCCCGAATTCCCCGCGACCGCCGGGCAGGGTCAATAAGAATGAAATCTTGGTGTTTAATATCGGCCCGGATCGTGGCGATATCCCGGCACCACACCTCGGTGTTACGTTTGCAGGCGCGTAAATTGGCTTCTGCCATCCACGCCCGCACCGGACTGAGTTCGACCAACCTAGTAGGTTGCTGGGCACTCCAAGCCAGGGCATCACCGCCGATACCGGCACATAAGTCCCAGACTTGGTGCAGGCCCAAGCCCGCCATCTGCCGGGTCTTATGCAGGGCCACCCGAAAACTGCTCGCTTGTTCCAAAGCCTCGGGCGTGGACCAGAACCAATCGAGTCCGAGGGATTGAAATTTACCCTTCGGCCCCAGAGCTTTGGCCTGAGTCCCCGCGATTACCAGTGCCGTCCGGACCAGAGCAGCGGGCCAATGCTTGCGCAGTTGGGCAATATCTTTGGCCTGAATGCCCCCCAGATGCTCCGCCACTTGGCGGGCTGATTGTCGCAGGGGTAGATATTGGTCCTCAGCCAATTGGACCAAGGATGCCACATTTAATCCGGCATCGTCAGGCTGATATACTGGACCAATGGGTCGGGACATAAAAACATCTCTTTTCCGAGGTAACATCTTACGCTATCATACGATATGATACTGCCTTATTCTTATCCCGGGTTGGAGTAATACGATGGAAAGACGGACGATCCTGTTTTTTGTGCTTACGGTCTTGCTGGTCGCGGGGATCTTTGGGGTGGGCTATGCCTATTGGTACTTCAGCACCCCCCAGTCCGCCATCGCGCAGTTGGAAATGGCAGGCAAATACGAAGCCCGTGTCCGCGCTGAAAAAGATACCCTTACCCCCGAGCAATACCAACAATTACTCGGCGAAACCATCCAACTTTACGAGACGCTCGAAACCCGGTTCGGAAAATCCGACGATGCGGCCGAGGCTTGGCGGCGCGTGGCCATACTGATCTATGAAGTCAAGAAAAATGAGGAAAAAGCGCTCGACTACTGGGAATATCTTGTTAAAAACTATCCCGCACAGGAAAAAAACGGCGGTCAGGCGCTTTTGGAACAAGGGAAGATATTACATCGGCAGGCGGATGACTTGAAGTCCCGCACGTTGCCGGAGGCGGATCCAAAGTATAAACGTGCGTTGGGAAAATATGAACAGTATCGCACTACTTTTCCCGCCGGTCCGGGCGCAGCCATGGCACTGATGGAAATGGGACGGATCTGGCACGAAGGTTTGGTAGAGCCACCGATCAATGCTCTGGAGTTGTTTAAGAAGTACCTGACCGACTACCCTCAGGGGGATGATGTGCCCGAAGCGATGTACCGCCTGGCCAAACTTTATGATTTTGCCAACGAGCCTGAAACGGCCCTGCGCATGCTTACGGATATGACGGAGAAATATCCCAAATCAGTACCATGGACCGAACGGGCCTTGATGGAAAAAGGCCGTTTGCTCAGTGACAAGTTGCACCGCCAGAAAGAAGCGGCGGAAGCCTATGAAAAAATGACCAAAGATTTTCCCGACAGCCCCAATGTTCCCGAAGCCCGCAGTCGCAGCCGCAGTGCCCGGCAGCGGGAAGCCCAGCAAGCCGGTGAAAGCTATGGGAAGGGCCGTTACGGCGGTACCATCCCGTATGATACTTTGGGTGACAAGGCTATTCCCCCGGCCGAACAACTCAAAATGTTTGCGCAGCAGAAGCTGGATGCGCAGACCTATACCCTGACTGTGGATATTCAGCCCGACCAGCACCGGATCACGGTTGCCGGTTCACTCACGCTGATTAACCGGGGTGATGACAAACGCGAAATTCTGCTCATGCTGGCCAACCACATGAAAGTCAATTCTGCGGCGGTGAACGGGGTACGACTGGTACCGCAGCTAAACGGAGACACTTGGCGTTGGAAACTACCCAGTATTTTCCGTAAAGATGAGCAAATTAAGCTGGATTTCTCATATACCGGTATTTATGCGGGGCCCGAAGCCCAACAAATTCGGCCCCAGTCCACCACCACGTCCCGACCCGCCACGAGGCCTGCCACCCGTCCGGCCCCCGGTACGCTGGAACCGACCACCCGGCCGGTGCTGGTGCATGTCCCGCGTGCCGAAGACGAACCGCTGGTGACACCGCATTTGACGGTGGGTGAGTTTGGCTACGGTTTGTCCTCCGGGCTGTGGTATCCCACCACCATCATTGGCGACCTGTTCAAAGCTGATGTCAAAATCCGTCTGCACGCTCCCGGCGAAGCGGTCCAAAACGGTCGTCTGGTAGAGCGCAAACCGGGCACCGCGACCAAGCCCGGTGAGTTCAAGTTCAGCACCGATGAGCTGGTCTTTGGACTCTATTTCGCCTATGGTCCATATGAACTGCAAGACGAAACTCGCGGCGCTATCCATTATTACACCTATTTGCGTCCGACCAACGCCAAAAAACATGATGCCTATGTGACCGCAGCCCACGATATTTTGAATTTTTACTCCCAATGCGTGGTGTCGTACCCGTATGAAAAAATGGCCATTGTCGAAGTCCCCTTACCGCCCTTCCTCGGGGGCGTTGGCCCGGCCTCGATGATGTGGCTGCAATCCGAAATGGTCAATCGTAAAGAAGTGCCCACTACGCTGCTGGCCCATGAATTGGCCCATCAATGGTTCGGCAATCTCATCCCGATCAATCTGATGGACAGCGACTACAGCCAATGGTTGTCCGAAGGCTTCGCCACCTACCTGGATGCGTTGTATACCGAGAAAAGCGAAGGTGCCAATGCGCTGCGTGTACACATGTTGCGCTACGCCCAGTTGTTCCTGGATTTCACCCTGCGTTTCCCCCGGGCTAAAGAAACCGTGATGAACTGTCTGCCGGATTCGCCACTATACCGCCCGGTGGTCTACGAGAAGGGGGCCTATGTTCTGCATTCGTTGCGTTATGTGATGGGCGATGAGAAGTTCTTCAAACTATTGCGCCGCTGGGCAGAAACCTATCGCCATACCCCGGCCAACGTCGAAGATTTCAAACGCGTGGCTACGGACGTTGCGGGCGAGGATTTACGCAGCTTCTTTGCCCTGTGGTTGAATTCGTCCGGCTTCGCCCACTACCGGATCGAAAAAATGATCGTTAAATCACTCCCCGATGGCAAACAATCGGTTACCTTGAATATCACCCAGCCCGACGAAATCTACCCCATGCCCGTGGATATTCGCTGCTATGGGTCGGCTGGCAAAGTGCTTACAATTGCCAAACAGCGGTTGGATAAGTCCGAGCAGGTGATTACCTTTGAACTGCCGTTCCAACCCGAGCGTGTGGAACTCGACCCGGAATTGTGGATTCTGCGCCACCCGGGCGATTCCAATCGTTGGCCGCGCAAGGAGTAAGTCTTGGTAGCGTAGATGGTTAGAGGAGATGTCAGGAGCAAATCTTGACAATCCCTACCAATGTACTATACTATCCACATACAAGTGAAGAGTTCCTTATCCAGAGTGTCCGAGGGACGGGCCCGTTGACGACACAGCAACCTAGTTGGTATCAGCCAGCGTTCGGTGCTAATTCTCCCACCCGACTCCGCCTTTTGCGTGGAAGCCTGGGGAAAGATAAGTGGTATTTTGCCCTCGTATACAGGGTAAACGTAGCCTTGGCGGCAGCCTCTTATCGTTCTGGAAAGAACCCGATAGGCGGCTTTTTTTGTTTTTGCCGGAGGCCACGATGAGCTACGTCAACGGTTTGAAGTGTAAAGAGTGCGGGGCTAAATATAGCCACCGCGGCGTACATGTATGCGAATTATGCTTCGGCCCGCTCGAAGTCGAATATGACTATGCCGCCATGCAGGGGAAGGTGACCAAAGCCTCCATTCAGGCCGGCCCGCACAGTCTCTGGCGTTATCGTGATTTGCTGCCGTGTGATGGGGAACCCAAGGCCGGGCTTAATTCGGGTATGACCCCGTTGCGCCGGGCGCATAATTTGGAACGTGTCCTTGGGGTTAAAGAACTCTACATCAAGGACGATTCTGCCAATTATCCCACCTGGAGCTACAAAGAACGTGTCGTTTCGGTGGCGATTACCAAGGCGATAGAACTGGGCTACGATACCGTCGGGTGTGCCAGCACTGGCAATTTGGCCAATTCCGTGGCGGCCCACGCTGCCGTGGCGGGACTGAAGGCGTTTGTCATGATCCCTCATGATCTGGAACTGGGCAAGGTTCTGGGCTCGTTGATCTTCCATCCCACGATGGTGCGGATCAACGGTAACTACGATGATGTCAATCGTTTGTGTTCGGAAATTGCGGACAAGTACCGTTGGGCGATTGTCAACGTCAACCTGCGGCCCTATTACACGGAAGGTGCTAAAACCTACGGCTTTGAAATCGCCGAACAGTTGGGCTGGCGTCTGCCGCAGCATACGGTATGCCCCACGGCAGGAGGAACGATTTTGCCCAAGATTTACAAGGCATATCAGGAATTTATCGGTCTGGGTCTGGTGGCCGATAACCAACCCAGGATTTATTCCGCGCAGGCTGCCGGGTGCAATCCGGTGATCGAAGCCCTGGAGGCCGGTCGTGACCTGATCCGGCCCCAGAAACCCCGTACTATCGCCAAGAGTATCGCCATCGGGAATCCCGCCGATGGTTATTATGTGCTTCAAACCTTGCGTCAATGCGGTGGGTGGGGGGCCAGTGTTAGCGACGACGAAATTGTGGAAGCCATTAAACTGTTGGCTAAAACTGAGGGTATTTGGACGGAACCGGCAGGGGGGACCACTCTGGCGGCCACCATCAAACTGATCGAATCGTGCCGTATACCCCGGGACGAAAGTATTTGCGTATGTATCACGGGTAATGGCCTTAAGACGGTTGAAGTGGTGCAGAATCATCTGGAAACGCCGGCTGTAATTCAACCGCGTCTGGAGGCCTTTGATCAGGTCATGCAAAATATGACGGCCGCATCGGTTGCGGCACCTGTTTAAGTCATGCAGTTTAATCAGTCTTTGGCTACAATAGCCCAAAACGAAGGAGTTCTTATGGCGATTAAAGTACGTATCCCCACCCCCTTACGGAATATTACCGAGGGGGTAGATCTGGTGGAAACCACGGGTGCTAATGTGGCCGAAGTATTAGCTCAGATTACGGCCAAGTTTGCTGGCTTGGATAAGCGTTTATTCAAGCAACCCGGCGAGTTGAACCGTTTTGTAAATATTTATGTCAATGATGAGGACATCCGCTTCCTCGACAATCTCGCCACCCCGGTCAAAGATGGCGATGAAGTCAGCATTGTCCCCGCAATTGCAGGAGGTTGAGTCATGGCGCATGCGAAGAAACGAGTCTGGTTGACCTTCGGGTCCAGTACCTTGGTTGAGGCACCCATCCTGTGGCGCACCAGCCGCGAATTTCCCGATGTCAGTTTTGATATCCGGCAGGCCAGTGTGACCAATGAAATTGGGATTATGGCCGTACTCTTTGAAGGTGAAACCGCCCAGATCGATGGGGCCTTGACCTTTTTATCACGCAGTGGTGTGACCGTGGAACCCATCGAGAAAAATGCCATCGAAGGCTGATTTTCTGTCGGGTCAGTGACCAACCAAGGATGTAAGCGCAGACGTTCGTCCCGTATACATATTACTAGGAACAAGTATGGCAATTTCCGATCAGGCACAATTACTCGAACAAGCCGACCCCGCTTTGGCCCGGTATAACCGACAAATGTTGTGGGCGCCCATCGGGATTGAAGGGCAGAAAAAACTCGCGGCCAGCAAAGTCCTTATGGTTGGTTGCGGTGCACTCGGTACCGTGTTGGCCAATACGCTGGCCCGCGCCGGGGTGGGCGATATCACCATTGTGGACCGCGATTTCATCGAAACCAACAATCTGCAACGCCAAGTCCTGTTTGACGAAGACGACATCGCCGCAGGGTATCCCAAGTCGGTGGCTGCGCATAAGAAAATCTCCCGGATTAATTCCGCGATTCGCACCGAAGCCATCGTGGCGGATATCAACCACCACAACATTGAGCAATTCGCGGCGGGCAAAGATCTGCTGCTGGACGGCACCGACAATTTCGAGACGCGGTTTCTGATCAATGATGTCTCCATCAAACTGGGGATACCCTGGGTTTATGGCGCGTGCATCAGCGCGATGGGCTTGGCGATGGTGATCCGTCCCGGCCAGACGCCTTGCCTGCGCTGCATTTTTGAAACCATGCCTCCGCCGGGCATGAACCCGACCTGTGATACCGCTGGCGTGTTGGGCCCCACGGTAAATATCGTGGCCAGTTGGCAGGCTATGGAGGCCATCAAATTGCTGACCGGTAATCTGGCCGAAGTCAGTACCCGGCTGTTCTCGTTTGATCTTTGGGACAACCGTTTCCAGCAGCTCAACGTCAGCAAGGCCCGCGATATCGCTGATTGTCCTTGTTGCAAACACCATCGTTATGAATTTCTCTCCGGCCAGTTCGCCTCGTCCACGACCTCGCTTTGTGGTCGCAATGCCGTTCAGGTGGCGCCGCCAGCGGGATTCAAGGTGGATTTTGAACACGTGGCAAATGGTCTGCGTGCCGTCGGCCAGCCGACCTATAACAAGTTCATGCTGAAGTGTACCATCAACGAAGGCGCCGCGGCGCAAGCCAAACAATACGAACTCACGCTCTTTGCCGATGGCCGTGCGATTATCAAAGGCACGCATGAGACCTCGGTGGCCCGTTCGTTGTATGCCAAATATGTTGGAGCTTGATCCCTTTAACGTAGGAGTAGACGCATGTTGGATGCCATTATTGCCACCATCGAACTGACCCGCCAGTCGCTGCTGAAATTGGTTGCGGACTTAAGCGATGCCCAGTTGACTTTACAGCCGGCGCCCAAGACTAATCACCCGGCATGGGTATTGGGTCATCAATTGTTTGTGGATTACAACTTCTTGAAGTTGATTGGTGGCCCGGAGACGGCCGTAACTGACGAGTTCAAGAAGCTGTATGGGGGCAATTCGACTCCGCTGGCGGATGCCGCCTTGTATCAAAACAAGCAGTGGTATCTGGAGCGGATGCACGAGGTTCGCCAGCAGATTTATGCCCGGTTGAAGACACTTACCCCCGAGCAATATAACGCACCGCACCCCGATCCGAATCGGCGCCAGCGCACCCCCACGGTGTTGCATGCCATTCTGCTATATGGAACCTGGCACGAAGCCTATCACGCAGGCCAGCTCTCGGCTTGGCGCCGGGTCCAAGGTCTACCCCCGGTATAAGGAATCCGCCTGTGCACGAGATCATCTACTACGATAACGCCGCAACCAGTTGGCCCAAACCTCCCGCCGTGGCCCAGCGTATGGCCGAGTTTCTCGCCCATGAAGCCGCCAATCCCGGCCGGGCCGGTCATCGCATGGCCATCGGTGCGGAAAAGATGCTGGATAATGTCCGGCAGAAATTTACGCAATTTATCGGTGGTACCGACCTGCATCGGATGATCTTGTGTTTGAATGGTACTGACGCCCTGAACATCGCCTTCAAAGGGCTGTTGCGGGCGGGTGATCATGTGATTACCAGCACATTGGAGCATAACTCGGTCAGCCGGCCCCTGCAGGCGTTGGCCGATGCGGGTTTTATCACCCTGACCCGGATTGATTTTTCCCCCGCCACCGGCGTGATTGATCCCGATGATATTAAACGGGCCATTACCCCTCAGACCCGTTTGATTGCGCTGACTCATGCCAGCAATGTGGTAGGCGTGATCCAGCCCATTACCGCCGTCGGTGCGATTGCCCGGGCGCATACCGTGCGCTTTCTGGTGGATGCCGCACAAACCATTGGTGCAGTGCCCATTTCTGTGGCGGATAGTTACATTGATTTCCTGGCTTTCCCCGGCCACAAGAGTCTGCTGGGGCCCACTGGCACCGGTGGGCTGTATGTGAATACCACGGTTCCACTTGAAGCCTTAAAACCGTTCCGTGAGGGTGGTACCGGCGGCGATTCCTCCAGCCCCACCATGCCCCGGCAGTTCCCATATTTCCTCGAAGGTGGCACGCCCAATACGGTAGGGATTGCAGGTCTGGGGGCGGCGCTGGATTATGTAACGTCCCAACCGGCCGGTGCCGTATTGGCGCATGAACAGGCTCAGGTGCAAAAAATTATTGAGGTATTGGGCACGCTGGCCAATTGCACGCTATACGGTCCCCCCAGTGCGCGGCAGCGGGTGGGTACGCTTTGCTTCAATCTCGCCGGCTACACACCCCATGAAGTGGGCAGTATTCTGGATGAGAACTTTACCATTGCAGTCCGTCCCGGACTGCATTGTGCCCCTTATGCCCATAAAACCTTGGGGACCTTCCCGGATGGAGCCATTCGTATCAGCCCTGGAGCCTTTAATACTGCGGTCCATCTGGATGCCCTGATCCGTGCCCTGCAGGAGTTGCATAACTGAGAAAAATGCCGGATTCTCGCCGAATTGCCAGAAAAACCGCGTTCCGTCTTGCCATGATTCGATAGCTTGCTATATTGGGCAAAGTGCAATTCCGTGATTGATGGTCATTTTAGGGTGATATATGTCGCAGCGCCGCTGGAATGGGATAACCAACGACATGATTCGAGTGGGCCTTTTTGGCTCCGCTGTGGCCACTATTATTGTGGGGGCTGGTTACTTTTTCAGTGTCTATTCTGCCACCCATCCGGCGAAACACATGGAGCCAGATGAAACCGCGACCAACCCATCCGAAACGTCCAATGCTACCGTGATTAAAGTTGTTCCGGGTAACACCACGCCCACCGTGAGTACTGGTTCGACCCCAGTTAAAGTAATCCCCACCCCAGCCACGCGTCCGGTCCGGCCCGGTTTGCCACCTTTGGCCATCATGCCGTTGCCTTTCCTGCTGGGACAGTTTGCCAAGCCCGGCGAGGTGGTTGAGGCGACCTTTGCCAGCCCCAATCTATGGCAGGCCGGGCTGATACTCGTGCTCTGCGCGGCGGTCGGGTTTATATTGTTGGCATTGGCTAAAATCCTTAACTCACAAGGGTTTCGGATTCATCAGTCTGAATTGTTAAGCAGCAAGATTGAGGCCCTCAACGAAACGATCCACAACTTGTCCGATACTCTGAAGCACACCAAAACGCCCGCACATCAACCACCGCCAGCGCTACGGGAACCGGTTCAAGTTCACTCGCGTCAGCATAAACACGAAGAAGCAGACAACACCGCCGTACTGACCGCCTTGAAGCAACTGCACGAAGCCTTGCTTATGACCGATAGCCAGAAACATGATTTGCTGGCCCGCATGGCCGAGAAGAAACGTCACGATCTGAAGCACCAGATCGGTCATCTCATCGAAGTCAATGACTGGCAGGCGGTCGAGGCGATTCTAGAAAAACTGCGAA
Organism: Phycisphaerae bacterium; assembly: GCA_037139555.1. Taxonomy (GTDB): domain Bacteria; phylum Planctomycetota; class Phycisphaerae; order WQYP01; family WQYP01; genus JBAXGE01. The sequence goes on along the minus strand of JBAXGE010000001.1, from coordinate 2,039 downwards.
TCGAGTTTGGTGCCCACGACACAATGGTCACTGATTTGACCGGACGTGTCGGTATGGTTCGCGCCCAACGGGCCCGTCAGGATGCCGAATCGGCCAAAATCCAATTACGCCAACTCCTTGCCGCCAACGCCTGGCCTCAGGCGGAAGAAATCATGATCGGCTTGCTCAATCGTTATCCCGATGATCCCAATATCAAGGCAATGGCCGAAGAAGTTCGGCGGGAACGCACGCGGTTTGAACATGATATTATGAGCCGTATGTTCACCGATATGAAAGAATGCTCCGAACGTCGCGACTGGCGGCGGGCACTGCAAATCGGCGAAGAAATCTGTCAGCGTTACACCAGCGAACCGCGGGTGGAGCAGTTGCGTAATGAGCAGTTAAGCACCCTCCGGCAGAATGCCGAGGCGCAGGAACGACGGGAAGAGGAGGAACTCTTCAAAGAAATGGTCCGATCCAAACGCTATGACGAAGCATTGGGCGTGGCCCATCGGGTTATCAATAAATTCCCCACCAGTACGACCGCTGCGGAATTGTCAAAATTGTTGCCGAAGATTGATGAGTTAAGCAAGCAGGACCCCGGTCGTATTGCCTTGGGAACCGTAGGCGTAACCCCGAGTCCTGACAATATCCCCACACCCGTCCCAGCCCCGGAAACGGTTTCGATACCACCCGGTCAGGCTCCGACCAATCCAACCTAAGCGTTGTAGAAACAAGACTTTACATGCTTGGAGCAGAATTATTATGCTCATGGTTGCGTTGGCCAGTAAAAGCGGACAAAATGGATTTATATTGACTGCGACTCTCTGTATGGGCAGATTCATGCCCATATAAGTGCGACTAAACGAAGCAGGAGTGAACGTTTATGTTTCGAATTGTGCAGGCCCGTTTTCTTAGTCCGGATGTCAAATTATTTGAAATCGCCGCGCCCCGCATTGCCCGTAAACAAAAGGCTGGCCAGTTTATTATTTTGCGGGTCCACGATCACGGCGAACGTATCCCGTTGACCATTGCCGGGGCCGATCCCACCAAGGGCACCATCACGATCATCGCCCAGGGGATTGGCAAATCTACCAAGCTCTTGAATCACTTGGAAGTTGGTGATGTGATTCGGGACGTGGTGGGGCCGTTGGGTAAAGCGTCTGAAATCCATAATTATGGCACGGTGGTGGTCATTGGTGGTGGGGTGGGTACTGCCATTGCATATCCAACGGCGAAAGCCCTGAAGGATGCCGGCAACCGTGTGATTTCAATACTCGGTGCCCGCAACCGTGAGCTGATTATTTTGGAATCTGAAGTCAAAGCCATCAGCGACGAATTGTACATTACCACCGATGATGGCAGTTATGGCGAAAAAGGCCTGGTTACTGATCGTCTGGCCAAAGTGATTGCCGCAGAAAAGGTGGCCCATGTGCTGGCCATCGGCCCGATCCCAATGATGCGGGCCGTGGCGGAAACCACCCGCCCCTTGGCGATTCCCACCACGGTAAGTTTGAACGCGGTGATGGTGGATGGTACCGGCATGTGCGGAGGCTGTCGTGTGGTGGTGGATGGCAAAGCGCAGTTTGCCTGTGTGGATGGCCCGGAATTTGACGCCCACAAGGTTGATTTCAAAGTCCTTGCCCAGCGCAACACGATGTATCGTGACGCCGAAAAGATTGCCCTCCAAGCCTTTATCGCCAATCCCGCTGATGATGTGGAAAAGGCCAAGCATCAGTGTAAGTTACTCGACTCCGTTCCCGACCACGATTAATTTGCCTCATATATACAGGGAAATAACCCATGAGCCATAATTCACTGCCTCCCAAAGATCGCCTCAAAGTCACCCGGCAACACATGCTGGAGCAACCTGCGGAGTTGCGCCGGGCCAATTTTACCGAAGTGAACTTGGGATTAAATGAGCATCTCGCCAAGACGGAAGCCAGCCGTTGTCTGGAGTGCGCCAATCCCAAATGTGTGGAAGGTTGTCCCGTTGGCGTCAAGATCAAAGATTTTATTGATTTGGTTATGGCCGGTGATTATCTGGCCGCCGCGGCCAA